>JACDBS010000177.1 GCA_013694795.1 Chloroflexota bacterium
CGCTGCGGGTCGTGATGATGGCCGCCGCGGTGGTCGTGGAGCCGTAGAGCAGGATCGCGCCGATCAGGAGGTGCACGACGTTGTGCAGCACGTTGACCTCGAAGAGTCCGAAGATGGGACTCGCGAGGACGAATCCGGCGAGGCCGGCCAGGACGTAGATCGCGCCGAAAACGACCGCGACCGTTCGACCCATTCCTATGGTGTGTCAACCTCCTCCTCTGACGGCCCCACATGTCGGGGCCGCCGATGTGCGTAGCATACGAGGCACGGCATGGCCGGGTGCCTCATGTCCGATACGTTCGAGGCAAGGAGCCGCATCATCGAAAGCGTTGATTCCCGCGGGTTGCGGGGCTGGAGCCGCATCGATACGGCGCTCCTTGCCATCGTCACGCTGTTCGCCGCCGCGTTGCGGCTCGTCAGCCTCGGCCGGCCGGTCGAGCTCGTCTTCGACGAGATCTTCTATGCTCCTGACGCGTGCTGGTACGTGTATGGCAACGAGGCCGTATGTGGCATCGCCGACCTCGTCAGCCGGGCGCACCCCCCGCTCGGCAAGTGGCTGATCGGCTGGGGCATCGCCGCCTTCGGGTATGAGCCATTCGGCTGGCGTGTGGCGGCCGCCGCGGCCGGGATCATCAGCGTGGCCCTCCTTTACCTTCTCGCCTGGCGCCTGTTGCGGCGCGTCACGCCCGGGTCCGCCGCCACCGTCGGGGCGCTCGCGGCTGCCGGCCTTCTGGCCACCGACTTCCTCCACCTCGTCCAGTCGCGGGTCGCGATGCTGGATGCCTTCATCGCGCTGTTCGTCATCGGTGCGGTGCTGGCGATCGTGCTCGACCGGGATCGGGGTCGGGAGCGTGGCGACCTCCCGTGGTGGTGGCGCCTGACCCTCGGGCGTCCGTGGCGCATGATGGCCGGCGTCTGTATCGGTGGCGCTGCCGCCACAAAGTGGTCGGGCGCCTTCGTGGCGCCGGCGATCATTGGTCTGGTCATCGCCTGGGAGATTGCTGAACGACGGCGTCTCCAACCTGGCGGCGGCTGGAGCCGTTGGGTCTCCGAAGCGGTCCGGCGCGAGGCCGTGCCGACCGTCGTCTTGCTGGGCATCGTGCCGCTGCTGGTCTACATGGCCAGCTACATCGGACGCATGCCGGGCGAGCTGCTGGCCCTGCCCTGGGATCCGGGATCGGTGTGGCGAGGCATCTGGGAGCACCAACGCGCCATGCTCGAATTTCACCGGGAGCTGGGCGGCAATCATCCCTACCAGTCCCCGCCGTGGGCATGGCCGCTCCTCAAGCGTCCGGTGGCCTACTGGTTTGCCGATGAGGGCGGGACGTACCGCGAGATCCTGGCGCTCGGCAACCCGGTGGTGTGGTGGCCGGGGCTGCTCGCGCTGGCCGGGCTGGTAGTCACCTGGTGGCGCGCCGGCTGGGGCTCCCTCCGGCCCGAGCCCGTCATCCTGGGTGCGGCGGCGGCGACATTCGTGCCGTGGGTCCTCTTGTCCGGCGATCGCAGCCAGACCTTCATCTGGTATTTCCTGCCGACCGTCCCATTCCTGTGCCTGGCCCTGGCGTGCTTCGCGGCGTGGGCCTGGGAGCGGATGGCGGGGCGGGGCGCGGTGGTCGTATACGGGCTGATCGTGGTGATCAGCTTCGGCCTCTACCTGCCGCTGCTCACGGCGCTGCCACTCGAGACCGATGCCTGGCGCCTGCGGATGCTCTTCCGCGATTGCGACGCGCAGACGCTGCCCGACGACACGACCAGCGAGGGAGAATCGCCCCCGGGCTGGTGCTGGATCTGAGGGAGTGCGTGCCCGAGAGGGCTGAGACACGCGAAGTCGGTCCTTGTACCGATTCACGCACGAGACGCGTGGGAGTCCGCCGCCGGTGAGGACATCGCGTAGCTCTGCGATCCGTACGGACGTTCCATTTGATCTGAACCCTCCAACTCCCGTCGCCGCCGACCCTTGCGAGCAGCTGTCGCCTCCAGCCGGCCGGAGCCCCGCTCGTCGGTGGCGCCGCCGTCGCGACGGTGCCCAGCCGGGCTGCTGGGGT
>JACDBS010000180.1 GCA_013694795.1 Chloroflexota bacterium
CCGCCACGCGAGGAGCGCGCCGTTGACGGCCAGCACGCCAATCAGGAAGTCGTTCGCCAGCATGTTGTTGCGCATGCCACCCAGAGCACCGGTCAGGATTACGGTGGCCGCCACGCCCAACATCAGCACCGGCAGGGCCAGGATCAGCGCAGCGCCGTGCTTGCCGGCGTACGCCTGCCCGAAACCGGGGAAGACGAACGAGAGAAGTGCCGCCAGCCAGGGCCGATACGGTCGTGGGCCGGCCGAGGGGGCCGGCGAGACTTCGATCATGGGGGGCGCCGAGTGTAGCACCGCACGATTTGTCAACCAGATGTTGCGCTCTGTCCACGAGGGGGTAGTACGGATGGGTTAGTACGTTTGCGCCATCTCTCCCGCAACCGGCATACTGCGCCGTGCCAACTCAGGTCCACGAATCCAACTCCGGCAACTGGGGGACGAAGGACACTTGCCACTCGAGCTGACCATCATCGCCGTCACAGCGCTGCTCGCCGGGCTGCTGTTGGTTGCGGTCATGCTCACCGGTCGGGAGACGCTGACGGCGCGCACCGCCGGCGATGACCGTGCTCCATCGCCCGGGTTGCAATCGCGTGCCGCAGAGCCAGCCCATGGCGCGGACGTGACGCTGCGTGTGGTGTGGTGGCTCACGATCACCATCGTCCTTCTGGGGGTAGGCATCAGTGGCTCATTCGCCGCGGATCACGCGCCCATCTTCCTGCTGGGCGCCGCGGCCGTGCTGGCCGTCGTCATGTTCCACGAGCTGTTGCGGTCCACCCACCACTCGCGCCTGTTGCGCTTGGCCGAACTGGCCGCCGCCGTGGTCCTCATTGGCGGGCTGCTGGCGCTCACCGGCTTTGCATCGTCGCCATTCGCCATGCTGTTCGCCCTCGTCTCGGTAGCCGCCGCGCTGGCATATGGGCCGCGAGCCGGCCTCACCGCCGCCGGCCTGGCGACCGCTGCCTTCGCCACGGTACTGCTGATGGATCCGGGCCTGTCGAGCTACGGCGCGGAGGATGCGCTGAGACTCTCCATCGGGCTGGGTGCCACCTGGATGCTGGCGTTCGTGGCGATCGCCTATGCCGGCCATCAGCGCCGCACCGTGGCGCAGGCGCTGACCCTCTCTCGCACTGACCCCCTGACCAGCCTCTTCAATCGATCCCAGCTCTTCGTGACGCTGGAGCAGGAGGTGAGCCGCACCCGGCGCAGCGACCGCGGCTTCTGCGTGCTGATGATCGACCTCGACGGCCTCAAGGCCATCAATGACGGGGCCGGGCACCTGCGCGGCGACGATGTGCTCCGCGCGTTGGGAAGCGTCATCAGCGACTCGATCCGGACGGTGGACAGCGCCTACCGCTATGGCGGCGACGAGTTCGTGGTGCTTCTGCCCGAGACCGATATCGTCGGCGCATTCGTGGTCGCCGAGAAGATCCGGGCCGGAGCCGAGGAGGTGGGGATGAGCATTGATGGCACGCAGTCGCAGACGAGCGTCAGCATCGGTCTCGTTTCCCACCCGGAGGACGGCCTTGGCGCCGAGGAGCTCATGGTCGCGGCAGACCGCGCGATGTACCAGGCCAAGAAGCTCGGCAAGAACCAGATCAGCGGCAACCCGCGGCCGCGACCGGCGCTCCTGGCGCGACGCTCGGTGGTCCAGGAGCCGCCTCCGGCCCCCAAGCCGCCGGAGCCGATGGTGGAGAAGCCGACGTTGGCTGCGCGCGACGGGGTCACCGCGCCGCGTGAGGATCGGGCCGTCGCGGTCGAGCTGGGACCGACGGTCGTGGCCGGCGAGCTCGATGACGGCGAGGCCGACCCGCGGGACGTCCGTCGCCAGATGGCGACCGCCAGCCGCTCCTTCGACCCCGATCACCAGATCCGGCGTGCCATGGACGCCTTCCTTTCCCCCGGCGCCGGCGAGGTCGATCGGCCCACGCCCGACCATTGAGCCGGGGCGTCAGCCCTCGCTGATGGCGCTCCCGATCGGCACGATCTCCCACCAGATGCGGCCGGGCGGCAGCACCACCGGCTCGCCCGTTTCGGCGTAGGTCCAGGTCGTCACCGCGCCCGCATCGGTCCTCGACCAGCGGACGTCGTGCGCCCGTCCGTCGACATAGAGGACGCCGTCGCCGGTATCCACCAGGTACTGGTAGCGCCGGGGAAAGCCCCCGGGATCGAGCTCGTTGGAGAGGACGTCCTGGCGTACGACCTGGACGATCACGGTGCGCGCGTTGATCCGGTCGCCGCCGACGGCGTCGAAGTTTGGTGCGCCGCCGTCGGTCCGCAGCCAGGTGCCTGAGGCGGCGTCCCACTGCCAGCCGAACTGCCAGAAGCTCGACGTCGCCAGGCCGATGGAGCTCACCGCCCTGCCGTCGGGGTAGAACGGGGAATCGGCGTAGGCGAAGGGCGACCGTACGCCGTGAACCCTTTCCTTCAACCGCTGGAGGCCGCCGGACTCGAGCTCCACCCGTGCGGCGTCAACGTCGAAAAACACGTTGTGCGGCGAGCCCCATGGTCCTGCGCGGAAGAAGAACGGCCACTCGCCGGTGATGCCATTCACGAACGGCATGCGATTGTCGGCGAATCGGTTCAGGACCCTGCCCCCGCCGCCGAAGTTGAACGTCAGGGTCCGGATCTGCTGCCAGATGTCGAGGTTGTAGTAGCGCGAGGATCGAACCGGGCCTACCGCGGCACCGACGCTCGGGCTGCACATGTAGACGGCGCTGAAGCGGGTCGTGTCGCCCTCGACGGGCGCCTCGATCACGAGGTCGGCCAGGTTGAGCCCCGAAGGCGGGCGCGCGATCGGGTGGTTCTCGATCTGGACCAGGATGGGGATGCGGGTCGCCAGCGCCGGATCGGAAAGCTGCGTGCCGTTCATGGGGCACGCCGCCACCGGCGTCGGGCTGGGGGTGGGTGTCGGCGTCGGTGATGGCGTCGGCGTCGGTGATGGCGTGGGCGTCGGTGATGGCGTCGGCGAGGCCGTCGGTGATGGACTGGGAGATGGCGACGGGGTCGGCGTGGGCTCCGGCGTGCCGCTCACAAGGGCCAGCGTCGTCGCGATGGCGACGACCAGGAGCCCGGCCAGCGCGACCAGCGCGGCGCGGGGGGAAAGCTGCATGAATCGACCATGCTACACGCGCTGCTAGACTCGGCCGCATGCCGGGCTTCTCGACGCGTGCCATTCAGGCGGCCAGCCGAGTCCCGGACGTGCCACAGCCTCCGGTCAACGTGCCGATCTACGCTACCAGCACCTTCGAGGTATCCGACGCGGTCGAGCTGGGCGACCTGCTCGAGTTCGCACGTCCAGGGCATTCCTACTCGCGCTACTCGAATCCAACGCATGCCGCGCTGGAGGCGGCCCTGGCGGAATTGGAGGGCGGCGAGGCGGCGCTGGTCACCGCGTCGGGCATGGCCGCCATCCACGCGGTCGTCCTGTCGCTGCTGCGCAGCGGCGACGAGATGATCATGCCGCGGGCCGTGTACGGCGGGGTGATCGGCCTGGCCCGGGCGGTCCTCGACCGCTCCGGGATGACCCACCGCGCGGTGGACCCGACTGATGTCGACGCCGTGGCGGCCGCCATCGGTCCCAGCACTCGCCTGCTGTGGCTCGAGACGATCAGCAACCCGACCACCGCCGTGGCGGACGTGGCAGCGCTGGTGCAGCTCGCGCACGACCACGACGTGGTGGTCGTGGTGGACAACACCTTCGCCTCGCCGGCGCTCGCCAACCCGCTGTCGCTTGGGGCGGACCTGGTGGTTCATTCCACCACCAAGTACATCGGCGGCCACTCCGACATCATGGGCGGCGCCATCATTGGCTCCGTGGCACGAGTGGCGGACGCGCGCCGGATCGTCATCAACGCCGGCGGCAACGCCTCGCCGTTCGAGGCCTTCCTGGCGCTGCGCGGCCTGAAGACCCTCGCGCTGCGAATGGAGCGCCACTCGTCGAATGCACTGACCGTGGCACAGGCGCTCGAGGGCGCGCCCGGCGTTGCGGCGGTGCGCTACCCGGGGCTGGCGTCGCATCCGCAGCACGAGCT
>JACDBS010000226.1 GCA_013694795.1 Chloroflexota bacterium
ATTCCTGCTGGTGGGGGTGTCTCTGGCAGCGGCATGGCCGCGATCGCGACCGCTAGCGTTCGGGCTGGCTGGCGTTCTGACCTTGGCTACCGCGACTGGCGCGTTGACCACGGCGGCGCACATCGCCGGCCAGCCGCCCAACAGCCATTCGCTTGGCAATCTCAAGGCTCAGATAGCAGCCGTCGATGAGGATGCCGGAGAAGCGCCGTACGCCACCCGTCTCGTTTCGCTCTACTCCGACTTTGGTTTCCACGACGCTCCATATAGGTATCTCTTTGATCACTTGCTCGGGGCGGCACCGTTCAGGGCTGACGTACCGACGTTCGTGATCTTCGACTCGCCTGAGCTCGCTCCCAACGCGGGGCGACCCGTCGGAGGCGCCACGTACATTCGCTTCGAACCGCCGACGACCGGTGAGGATCTCATCGCGAACGGGAACTTCAACGTGTGCGGCTCGCTCGCCCAGAGCTGGTCGGCCCTGCGATCGATAGCCGATGCGAGCGTGACGCTTCCGGAGCGTACCTCCGCATTGAACGCTGGTCCCAGCCCTCACCACCACCTGACGGCCCCGCTGTGAAGCAGACCGTGCGCGTCCCGCGACCCGGACGGTACCTTCTCGCGTTTGAATATCGCGCGCCGTCAGGAGGGGCCGAGGTTTTCGGACAAGTGCGGGATGCCGGCGGTGCCGTGGTCGTCACCTATTTCGCGCAGGGTATCCAGGAGTTGCCTACGTTCAAATGGACGCCCGCTTCTTTCTTCGTTGACGTACCGTCCGGATCCTCCGAGGTGGAGGTCAGTCTGGCGAACCCAGGCTCAGAAGCCGTAGACTTTCGCGACGTCTCATTTCGCCCTGTCACGTCTCCCCCGATCCCTGGGGTGCCGGTGCGCTGAAGGCCGCGGAATGGGCCGACGGCGCGGCTTCGCAGCGGGCATGCTTATCAACTCGCACGAGGAGCGCGCGAGTCCCGATCCGTCGGCCCAGGAGCGGGGGACGCCAAGCCGACATCGCGCTGCCAGGCGCCGGTCGCATCGGCCAGGAGCTCGGCGACGTCGCGAACGGCGACATCGGTGCGGGCGAGGTCGGTGGTGCCATCGCGGAGCATGATCAGGCAGAAGGGACAGGCGGTCGCGATCTCGTCCGGCGACTTCTCCAGCGCCTGCTCCACGCGCTTGTGGTTGATCCGCGTTCCCTCGCGCTCCTCCATCCACATGCGGGCGCCGCCGGCGCCGCAGCACATCCCCTTGCGGTGGTGGAGGTCCATCTCGACAACGCTCTGACCGGGGACGGACTCGACCACGCGACGGCCCTCGTCGTAGACCTCGTTGTAACGGCCCAGGTAGCAGGCATCGTGGTAGGCGATCACCGCCTCGTTGTGCGCGGACGGCACCAGCCGGCCCTCGGCCACCAGCCGGTCGAGCAGCTGGGTGTGATGAATCACCTGGACGCCGGTGAGGCCGAACTGCGGATACTCGTTGCGGATGGTGTTGAAGCAGTGCGGGCAGGTCGCGACGATGGTCGAAATTCCATGCTCGGCGTGCGCCGCCGACAGGGTCGCGACGTTCTCCTCCGCCAGCATCTGGTAGAGGTACTCATTGCCGGCGCGTCGCGCCGGATCGCCGGTGCAGGTCTCCTGCGACCCCAGCACGGCAAATGGCACCTCTGCCTGGCGAAGCAGCTGGGCCATGGCCCGCACGACCTTGCGATTGCGATCGTCGAAGGCGCCCGCGCAGCCGATCCAGAAGAGGACGCGCCCATCGAGCGGGTCGCCCATCGGCGCCGTGGCGTGGATCGTGCGCCATGGGGTGCCGCCAGTGGGCGCCGCGGGCCGCGGCGTATCGGTCTGTCCGAGAACCGGAATATCAAGCCCCTTCGCCCAGTCCAGGCGAGCGGACTTCGGCTGGCCCCACGGGTTACCGGCATTCTCCATGTTGCGGAAGGCGGCGTTGAGCTCCTTCGGGAAGCGGCTCTCCTCCAGGACGGCGTTGCGGCGGATCTCGACGATGGTGTCGACATGTTCGATGAGCACCGGGCAGCCCTCCACGCACCAGCCGCAGGTGGTGCACTGCCAGACGGCCTCCTCCGGGATGGCGTTATCCATGAGGGGCAGGCTGAGCGCCTCCTCAGCTCGCGCCTTCGCCAGTCCCAGTGCGTCCTCCGAGGCCGCCGCTCCCCCGTTCGCTCCTCCCTTCCACGCGCGTTGTGCCGATGCGGCAGCCGCCAGCGCCGTCTCGGCCGCCGCGATCTGGTCGCGCAGGCCCTCCATCAGGTGCTTCGGGCTCAGGGTTTTTCCGGTCATCGACGCGGGGCAGAACTCCATGCAACGGCCGCACTCGGTACAGGCCAGCCCATCGGCGAGGTGGCGCCAGGTGAGGTCTTTCAGGCCCTTGGCGCCGAAGACCGGCAGCTCCTCACCCTCTTCGGGCTCCGCCTCCAGGTCCATCTTGCGCAGCGCGCCGCGCGGCTCCAGGTTGCGAAAGTAGACGTTCGGCTCGCTGCTGATGATGTGCAGGTGCTTGCTGTACGGCAGGTACGCGCCGA
>JACDBS010000244.1 GCA_013694795.1 Chloroflexota bacterium
GCCCCACAGCCGGCGCCAGGCGGCGGAGCCGCCCCGGCACCGCGTCCGGCCGCTCAGGTCGCGCCCATGCCAACCTCCGAGCCGGAGCGGGAGCCCACGATCGTCATGGTCGACGCTCCGCAACGTCCGGTATCGACTACCGGGATCGATGGCGTGGCCATGGTCGTCTCGACGCCGTCCAGCACCAGCATGACGGCCAACCTGCGGGCTGACGAGATCGCAGCCATGCGTGCGGCGTCCATGCCTGCCCCCTACAAGGCTCCTGCCGTCTTGGCCCGCGCCAACATGCAGGTTGCCGCCGCGGCACCTGCCCGGTCGGGTCTGCTCGACGGCCTCCTCGGCACGGTTCTCGGCTTCCTGTTCGGCTGACCGCGGCTGAGGTTTGACCCATACCACGGGTCAAACAGCACCGGAGGTCGGTGTCCGTCCGGACTACGCCGTCAATTGACCCGTGGTGCGGGTGGAGTGCGTCGGAGGTTGGCTTCCTCGGTCGTTTGACCCGTGATGCGGGTCAGAGGCTGCGGACCCGACCTTCATCGGCCCATGTACGCCATCGGTCCTCGTACGCCGCGCGCCGCCCGGTAGACTCCAACCGATGGCAGTGATCCTCGAGGCTCGCGACCTCGTCAAGCGCTATCCCCTTGGCGAAGCCGAGGTCGACGCCCTCCGCGGCGTCTCCCTCGCCGTCGAGCAGGGCGAATTCGTGGCCATCATGGGGGCGTCGGGCTCCGGCAAGTCGACCATGCTTCACCTGCTCGGCGGGCTTGACCTGCCGACCTCGGGCGAGGTGGTGATCGACGGGATCAGCATTTCCGCGCTGGACGAGGAGCATCGGACCCTGACCCGGCGCGCCAAGACAGGTTTCGTCTTCCAGTTCTTCAACCTCATCCCGCTCCTCAGCGTGGGGGAGAACGTGGCACTGCCCTTCCTCATCGCAGGTGATCCGGCCTCCCGCCATCGCGAACGGATCGCGGAGCTGCTCGCGCTGGTGGGCCTGGTCGACAAGGCCGATCATCGGCCGGATCAGCTCTCCGCCGGCGAGCAGCAACGGGTTGCCCTTGCGAGGGCGCTGGCCACGAAGCCAGCCATCCTCCTTGCCGATGAGCCGACCGGCAACCTCGACTACACCACCGGCACCGAGATCCTGGACCTCCTCTGGGACTCAGCCGATCGCCTAGGCCAGACCATCATCCTGGTCACCCACGACGCCCGAGCCGCGGCCTATGCCGACCGCGTGCTGGTGGTCCGCGACGGCGAGATCCGTGACGAGATTGCCCTCGGCCGGCGCAAGGACCACGAGGCGCGCCCGCTCATTCGCCGTCTCGCAGAGCTCGGACTGTAAAGACCCATGCGCCTGGCGACGATCGCCTGGCGCGGGCTCCTGGCCCGCCCCCTGCGCACCGCCCTTGCGATTGTCGGGATCGCCCTTGGCGTCGCGGTCGTGACGGCCACCATCATCACCGGCTCCTCGTCCGAGCAGGCGCTGCGCAGCGCAACCGCCGACCTGTTGGGTCGCGCAGATCTCCGACTCCGCGCCTTCGACGACGCGGGCTTCCGGCCCCGTACCATCCAGGCGCTGCGCGCCCTGCCCAATGTCGAGGCCGTCGCGCCGGTATCGGAGCGCCGCCTCACCGTGTCCACCACCCCGGGAGACAACGAGCGCGTCTTCACGCTCCTGGTCATGGGCATCGATCCCGAGGCCGATGCGCTGGTACGCGATCCTCGGCTGGACAGCGGCGTGCCGCTCTCGGCCGACAGCCCGACGGATGTGCTGGCCCCCGCGTCGTGGGTCTCGCGCAACGGGCTGGAGCTGGGTGACCAGCTCCTGCTCGCCGGGCGTCGGGAGGGGATGCCGCCGCTGCGGATCATCGGCCTCATGGCCGACACCGGCCTTGCCGCTCGCGAGAATGGCGATCTCCTGATCCTGTCGCGCACGACCCTGGATGAGTCATTCGGCGTGCCAGCCCCCATTCGCTACCTGGATCTCGACCTCGGCGACGAGCCGGATGAAGCGGCCATCGAGCGCGTCACCGCCACCCTGGACGAGCCGTTCGTGGTCGAGACCGAGGCCGATGCGGCCGCCCCGCTGGCCTCGGCGCAGGAGGGCTTCGTGGGCGTCGCCCTACTGTTCGGCCTGGTGTCGCTGGTGCTCGGCGCGTTCCTGGTCGGCAACACGATGGCTATGACGGTCGGCGAGCGGACGCGCGAGCTGGGCCTGTTGCGCGCCGCCGGCACCACCTCGCGCCAGGTGCTCGGCATCGTGCTGCGCCAGGCGGCGGCGCTCGGCGTCCTCGGCAGCGCGCTCGGGATTGTCGCCGGCATCGTCCTCGCCGCGGGGATGATCGGCTTCCTCTCCTCTACGCGTGCCGTGCTGGTGGTCGGCCTTCCGCTGCCCATAGGCGGGCTGCTCGTGGCATTCGCGCTGGGCTTGGGGGTGACGCTGGTCGGGGCGCTCGTTCCCGCCATGCGTGCGGCGCGTCTCTCGCCGCTCGAGGCCCTGCGCCCGTCTCGCCGTACGGACCGCGGGCTGCTCGACCGCCTGCGCCCGCTCATCGTGGCCGAGCTGGTGGTGGTCGCGGCGGCCATGCTGCTGGTGGCGGTGAGCGGCATCCGGACGCCCATCCTGCCGGTGCTCCTCTCCCTGGGACTCCTGATCGGCGGTGCGGTGGCGGCGGCATTCGTGCTCGAGCCGCTGAGCAGGATCACCGGCCGCCCGTTCGAGCGGTTCTTCGGCGCGCAGGGCAGGCTGGGCCGCGCGAATCTGTCGCGCGATCGGGTCCGGACCGGCCTGACGGTCGGCGCCATGATGATCGCGCTGGCCGCGGTCGTCGCGCTGGGCACGGTGGCCGAGTCCGCCCGCGCCGGCACCGAGCGCCGGGTCGCCTCCATCCTTCCCGGCGGCCACGCCATCCGCGTCGGCCTGCCGCTCGACGCCGAGACCTTCCGTCCGACCTTCGAGGCGACCGTGGGCGTCGAGGTGGCGAGTCCCGTGCTGGATGTGCCGGTCGTCCGCGTCACCGATGGCGACCAGGAGGAAGCCGCCCTGGCCGGCATCGACCCCAACGTCTTCGACGACGAGAACGCGCTCATCATCAGTGGGGCACCTCGCGCCGATGCCTACGCCGCGCTGCGCGCTGGCGGCGCGGTGTTCGTGCCGGAGTCGCTCGCCAGGCGAGTGGGGATTGCGGTTGGCGACGTGATGGGCCTGGCTCTGCCGGGCGGCGAGATCCACGAGCTGGCCGTCGCCGGGCTGGTAGAGTTCTCGCTGCCGGCGCGGACCGCCGACGGCGCGCTGCTGGTCAGCACGGCCGACGCGCGCGACCTGTTCGGCGTGACGGCGGCCTCGCTGTGGATCATGGTGCCGCAGGCGGACGTTCCGTCTTCCGTGTTCGCCGCCGCGGTGCGCGAGACGGCGGTCCAACTGGCCGCCGAGCCGCTGACGGCACGCGACCTGGCCGTGGAGCTGTCGCGCTCGCTCGATCGGCTCATCGGTCTCTTCGACGCCCTGGCGCTCATCGCGGTCGTCATCGGTGCCCTGGGCATCGTCAACACCCTGGGCGTCGGCATTGGCGAGCGCGTGCGCGAGATCGCCATCCTGCGCTCGCACGGCATGACCGTTGGGCAGGTGCAGGCCATGGTCGTCGCCGAGGCCGCCATGATGGGTGCCATCGCCGGGGTGCTGGCCATCGTCACCGGGCTGCTGGTGGCGTTCATGCTGGTGAACGGCGGCGCATCGGCCGAGCTGGCTGCCGGCCTGCGGCTGCCATGGCCATTGCTGGTGGCCGTCCTGCTGGTGGGGACCGGCGTTGCCGCCCTGGCCGGCCTCTATCCGGCGCGGGTGGCGGCATCGCTGCCCATTGTCCGCAACCTGAAGCACTTCGAGTAGGAGGACCGATGCCGGCCGGATTCACCGAGATCAACGCCGGACGCGGTTTCGTTGGCCGGCTGGCGACGGGTGGCGACCTCGTCGAGGAGATCGAGCGCTTCTGCGCGGAGCACGGCATCCTCGCCGCGCAGGTGACCGTCATTGGTGCCGTGCGTCGCGCCTGCTACGCCTACTACGAGCAGCACGATCGTCGCTACCGCGAGCTCCAGACCGATACGCACCACGAGATCGTGGGCTTCACCGGCAATATCTCGCTGCGGGAAGACCGGCCCTTCCTCCACGCGCACGCCACCTTCGCCGATGCTTCCGGCGCGACCGTCGGCGGCCACCTCCTGCGCGGCTGCGAGGTCTTCGCTGCCGAGGTCATGATCCGCGAGATCACCGGGGTCTCGCTCGTGCGCGTCCACGACGACGAGACGGGCCTCGCGCTCTGGTGACTCGATCGTTCAGCCCGAGCGCCTGGAAGCGCCGCGATGGTGGGCGGTACCACCGTGGAGGTCGTCGCCGGAGTGGCCGCACGGGTCGACGTGGACGATGATCGAGGCCAGCTTGGGTTGGGCGTGGAAGAGGCGGTGTCGAACCTCCTCCGCCAGTCTGTGGCTGTCGCGCGTCGGCAGATCCTCGTCAACCACGATGCGCATGTCGGCCTCCAGGCGGTGGCCGAGCCATCGCAGTCGCACATCGTCCACCTGTTGGACGCCGTGGACGATGGCGGCCTCGTGGGTGAGCCTCTGAACCACGTCCGGGTCGGCAGCATCCATGAGCCGATGCCACATCTGGATCCCCGCGTCCTTGAGCACAAACAGAATGGCGACCGTGATGCCGAGGCCGACCAGCGGATCGGCCAGCGGGAAGCCGGCCATCACGCCGATGGCGCCGATCAAGACCGCCAGGCTGGTGAAGCCGTCGGCCCGCGCGTGGTAGCCGTCGGCAACCAGCGCCGCAGACCCGATCTCGTTGCCGACCCGAATGCGGAAGATGGCGACCGCCTCGTTGCCGGCGAAGCCGACGATGGCGGCCGCGATCACCCAGCCCAGGTTCGCGATCGGCTGCGGATCCAGCAGGCGCTGTACCGACTCCCAGCCGGCCAGGCCGGCTGAGGCGGCGATCATGAGCACGATGAACACCCCTGCCAGATCCTCGGCGCGTCCGTAGCCGTAGGTATAGCGGCTGGTGGCCGCCCGCCGTCCGAGGACAAAGGCGATCCACAGCGGGACCGCGGTGAGCGCGTCGGAGAAGTTGTGAATCGTGTCCGCCAGCAACGCCACCGAGCCGCTGATCAGCACGACCACGACCTGGAAGCCGGCCGTCGCGAGCAGGCCGAGGAGCGAGACCTTCAGCGCCCAGATGCCGCGCGCGCTCGACTCCAGCTGCGCATCGACGCTGTCGGCGGCGTCGTGGCTGTGAGGTCTCAGCAGGCCTCGGACCTGACCCCACAGGCCCTCACGCCCGTGCGCGTCATGGTCGTGGTC
>JACDBS010000032.1 GCA_013694795.1 Chloroflexota bacterium
CGTCCGCGTGCCTGACCGAGCAGACCGAGCACGAAGAGCGGCAATCCGAAGCCGAAGCCGAAGGCCAGGAAGAACAGCAGCTGGTCGGCGACGTCACCGATGGTCAGGCTGAACGCGAAGATGCCGACCAGAAATGGCCCCGAGCAGGCGCTGGACGCCATCGACGCTCGCGGCGGTGCCGCCGGGCAGCCGGTTGAGGCGCGCGAGATCGGTGAGGTTCAGCTCCACCTCCGCCATGGAGAGGCCGCCGGAATCGAGCAGCTCGATCGCGTCGGTCCGGGAGCTCAACGGAAGGTGCCTGCGCAGGCTGTTCAGCGTCGCGTTGCCCCCTTGGCCGGCACTCATTCGAACGTCACTCCGGAATGATACCGGCGGTCCCCCGCTACACTGAAATCCGAGATGACCGCCACCGTTCCGCCTTCCACAGATACCAGCCGCCGCAAGCTGGCCATCATCGGCTCCGGGCCGGCCGGGCTGACCGCCGCCATCTACGCCGCGCGTGCCAACCTTGAGCCGCTCGTGATCGCCGGCAACGTGCCGATGGGTCAGCTGATGATCACCTCCGACGTCGAGAACTACCCCGGCTTTCCGGAGGGGATCCAGGGCCCGGAGCTCATGCAGAAGTTCCGCGAGCAGGCGGAGCGCTTCGGCTCAACGATCCTCGAGCGCGACGCGACCAGGGTCGACCTCAGCCAGCGCCCGTTCGGCATCTGGGTGGGCCAGGACGAATATCGAGCCGATTCGGTCATCATCGCCACCGGCGCCTCAGCCATCTGGCTGGGGCTGCCGTCCGAGGAGGAGTTTCGCGGGCGCGGTGTGAGCGCCTGTGCCACCTGCGACGGTTTCTTCTTCCGCGGCCGCGAGGTCGCCGTGGTTGGCGGCGGCGACACCGCCCTCGAGGAGGCGACCTTCCTCACCCGCTTCGCCGAGAAGGTGACGATGCTCGTCCGCCGCGACGAGTTCCGCGGGAGCAAGATCATGCAGGAGCGCGCGCTCGGCCATCCCAAGATCGAGGTCCTCTGGAACAAAGAGGTCGCCGAGGTGAAGGGCGAGATGACGGTCAGCTCGCTTACCCTGCGCGACACCGCGACCGGCGAGACGAGCGACCTGCCGGTCCAGGGCCTGTTCATCGCCATCGGCTACAAGCCCAATACGGAGCTGTTCAGCGGACAGTTGCAGATCGGGGAGGGTGGCTACCTGGACGTCATCGGAGAGACCGGATCGGGGATCGACGGGGTCTTCATCGCCGGCGACGTGCACGACCATCACTACCGCCAGGCGGTGACCGCCGCGGGCGACGGCTGCAAGGCGGCCATCGACGCCGAGCGCTGGCTTGCGTCGGTGGGCGAGACCGAAACGGCCACCGCCACCAACTGGTAGTTCACCCGCAACCACGGGTGCTCGGCAGCACGCTGGCGTTGACTACACTGACGACCCCACCCTCGAACAGGAGACCTACTGTCCCGATGACTGCACGCGCCCCGCGCCCGGAGGATCTCTACGAGCTTCGCGTCCCGGTCCAGCTCGACCTTTCGCCGGATGGCCGAGTCGTCGCGTTCTGCGTGAAGTCGGTCGCGCCCGGCAAGGACGGCTACCGCAGCTCGCTCTGGATCGCCCCCGTGAACGGCTCGTCCGACGCGCGCCAGCTGACGGTCGGCTCGAAGTCCGACACGACCCCGCGATGGTCGCCTGATGGCCGTCAGATCGCGTTTCTCTCCGACCGAAGTGCCATCCTCCAGGCCGGCGGCGGCGGTGCGAAGCCGGGCGACGCGGAAGCGCCCAAGGAGGGCGCCATCCAGGTCTGGCTGCTTCCCTTCGCCGATGGCGGTGAAGCGCGACAGCTGACCGACCTGCCCAAAGACGTCTCCGGCCTCGACTGGTTGCCCGACGGACGACGGCTCTGCCTTGTGAGCGGGGCGATCTCGACGGAGCCCGTGAAAGAGCCTGACCGACGCCCCATGGACCCTCCGCTCCCCGACACGCGGCTGATCGACACGCTCGCCTACCAGTTCAACGGCGTCGGCCTCATTCACGACAAGTTCCAGCACCTGTGGCTGGTGGATACATCTACCGGCGGTGCCGAGCTGCTCACGACCGGCGACCACCACGATCGCGACCCGCGCTGGTCTCCGGATGGGAAGAGGATCGCGTTCGTATCGGACCGGCACCGGGACGCGGACCTCGGCTGGCGAACTGACATCCACCTCGTGGGGGTGGCCACGAAGCGTGTGAGCCAGCTGTCGCCGGGGCGCGGTCGGCAGGGCTGGGGCGCGCCCACCTGGTCGCCGGACGGCCGGTGGGTGGCCGCCATCGGCAACAGGGACTGGAAGCGCGGCGAGCTCCGGCAAGCATCGGTCTGGCGCTTCCGCGTGCGGGACGGGCATGCCGAGGATCTCCTCTCCGGGGGAGACCTCGAGGCCGCGGCCGCCATGAACAGCGACATGATGGGCGGGGGAGAGGCGTCGCTGCAATGGATGGGCGACGGGCGCTGGCTCGTCTTCGCCGCACCGACCAAGGGCAGCCTGGAGCTGTGGCGTGTCGAGATCGACGGAGGCCGCATCGAGCGGCTGACCCGTGACCGGCATTACCTCGGACGCGTTTCGGGGACTCCGATGCCGCGCGGTGGCGCCCGCTTTGCCGCGGTGCGCACCAGCGGGACCGATGCACCCGACGTCGTGATCGGCGATATCCCGGCCGGCCGGTTGCCCACCAGCGACCGCGTGGAGCTGCGCCGCGTCAGCGACCTCATGGCCGACGCGTGGGGCGATGTTCGGCTGGTCAAGCCGGTTGAGCGCTGGCACGAGGTGGACAGGCAACGCATCCAGGGCTGGTTCCTGGCCGCGCCGCAGGACACGAAGCGCAACCCGGCACCAGTGGTCCTCCAGATTCACGGGGGCCCGGGCACCCTCTACGGCTGGTCCCTGATGTGGGAGTGGCAGCTCCTCGTGGCGAGCGGCATCAGCGTGTACGCCTGCAACCCACGCGGCTCGCAGGGCTACGGCCGCGACTTCCTCTCCGCCAACATGGCCGACTGGGGCGACGGACCCATGCGCGACTGCATGGCCGGACTGGATGCCCTCGTTGCCGATGGCCTCGCCGATCCCGACCGCATGGGCGTCACCGGCGGCTCGTACGGCGGCTACCTCACCTCCTGGATCGTGGGTCACACGGACCGGTTCAAGGCGGCCGTCACCTGTCGCAGCGTGAACGATATGGTCAGCATGATGCTGTCGGGCGACATCGGCGGCCCAACCTTCGGCCTGTATGAATACGGCGTGCATCCGTGGGAGGACTGGGACCTCTACCGCCGGCATTCGCCGTTGACATCCGCGCCGAACGTCACCACGCCGCTTCTGATCCAGCACAGCGAGAAGGATCTGCGCTGCACCATCACGCAGGCGGAGGAGCTTTTCGCCGTCCTCCGCTCGCTCAAGCGGGTTGTGCGGCTCATGCGCGTCCCCGACGAGTCGCACGAGCTGACCAGATCCGGGACGCCGTTCCGGCGAGTGGACAACCTGCGGCTCATCGACGAGTGGTTCCGCCACTTCCTGCTCGACGGCAAGACGCGCCTCCCGAGGATCGACCCGAAGCGCGGCTGAAGGCGTGAGGATGACCCATTTCTCATCAGGCGAGTCCTATCAAGGCGGCAACCGCGGAATGGGCGCCTATTTCTTGTCAAGTGGTAGATAGGTCCACAGGCGGGCTCGTCTCATCGAGAAATGGGGCTTAGCAGACCGACTGCGGAGCGGAATCGGTGACAAGCCTCATCTGGTGGGAGATAGCCTCGACGAACCTCCACGAACCTCGACGAATGTGGGCACTCCCCATCTGGCGGCCACTTCGCCTGATGCCGCGACCGTATACTCGGCGGCATGTCCCCTGATCTCGAAGCGGCGATCAACGCCGGGTACGGCTTCGACGCCCCGGCCCTCACCTTCGGCGCCGCCATGCAGGGCGAGGAAGCTCTGCCCCACGCCCAGGTGCGCGGCCCGCTGGCCATGATGAACCGCCACGGGCTGGTGGCCGGGGCGACCGGCACCGGCAAGACGAAGACGCTTCAGGTGCTCGCCGAACAGCTCAGCGACGCCGGTGTGCCGGTCTTCATCAGCGACATCAAAGGCGACATCTCGGGATTGGCGGCCGCCGCGGCCCTCAACGACAAGCTCTCCGGGCGCGCCGGGTCCATCGGCTTCGCGGATTACGCGCCAAAGGCATTTCCGGTCGAGTTCTTCACGCTCGACCGCGAGGGCAAGGGCGTGCGCCTGCGCGCATCGGTCTCCAGCTTTGGGGCGATCCTGCTGGCCAAGGTGCTCGACCTCAATGAGACGCAGCAATCGGTCCTGGCGCTGGCCTTCAAGTACTCGGACGACAAGAAGCTGCCGCTCATCAACCTCGAGGACCTGCGCTCGCTGCTCAACCACCTCAACTCGGACG
>JACDBS010000039.1 GCA_013694795.1 Chloroflexota bacterium
CTGCGAAATCGATTCGAGCGAAGGTGGTAATGGAGTGTCAGTGAAGACTCGAGTAGACGCGCCCACCGAGGGCAAGCGCGATGAGCCTGAAGGACCGACAATACGATTGATGGCTACGCAGACCCTCGACGAATCGGAGCAGATTGGTCCGGCGACGGTGGTCGAGCCTGGCAAGCTCGACTTTGCCGCGGACGAGGTCGTCTTCGAACTCCAATCGCTGTCATGCTTCTACGGCTCATTCCGCGCGGTCCGCGACATCAGCCTGCGCGTGCCGCAAAACAAGGTCACGGCAATCATCGGTCCTTCGGGCTGCGGCAAGAGCACGCTGCTGCGCAGCTTCAACCGCATGAACGACCTGATCGACAGCGCGCACATCGAGGGCACCATCCTGTACCACGGCGTCGACCTGTACGCCGAGGGCGTGGATGCAGTCGAGGTGCGCCGGCGGATCGGCATGGTCTTTCAGAAGCCGAACCCGTTCCCGAAGTCGATTTACGACAATGTGGCGTTCGGGCCACGCGTGGCCGGCTACAAGGGAAGCATGAGCGAGCTGGTGGAGCGTTCCCTGAAACGGGCCGCCATCTGGGACGAGGTCAAGGACAAGCTTCGCGAGCCGGGGACCGCGCTCTCCGGCGGACAGCAGCAGCGGCTGTGCATCGCTCGCGCCATCGCCGTCGAGCCTGACGTGATCCTCATGGACGAGCCATGCTCGGCCCTCGACCCGATCGCGACGCTCAAGATCGAGGAGCTCATGCGGGAGCTCAAGGAGAACTACACCATCGTCATCGTGACTCACAACATGCAGCAGGCGGCACGGGCCAGCGATTACACCGCCTTTCTGACCATGGGCGAGGATCGCGCGGGCTACCTGGTCGAGATGGCTCCGACCCAGGACCTCTTCACGCGGCCGGCCAACCGGCTGACGGAGGACTACATCACCGGCCGATTCGGCTGACGGGGGAAGGAGCACCACACATGGAGCGCGCGATCGACACACCCGGACCCGGGGCCGGGACCCAGCAACCAACGGGTCATGCCGGACCCAGGGCCACGTTTGAGCGTGCCCTGGACCAGGTCAAGGACGATGTCCTGCGGCTCGGCGCACGCGTCGAGCAGGCACTCGAGCGCGCCGGACGGGCGCTCATCGAGCGTGATTCCGATCTGGCCGACACGGTCCGCTGGGACGACGCCGAGGTCAACGAGCTCCAGCGCCAGATCAACACCGAAATCACCACGCTGATCGCCACCCAGGGACCGATGGCCCGCGACGTCCGCGAGCTGCTGGCGCTCTACCACGCGGCCGCGGAGCTGGAGCGGATGGGCGACTACGCGGTCAACATCGCCAAGCTGGCGCAGCAGCTGGCAGCGGAGCCGGAGACGCCGATCCTCAAGCAGATCCCGCGCATGGAGCAGATCTGTCGTGAACAGCTGCGATCGGCGATGCGCGCCCTCGTCGACATCAGCGAGGAGGAGGCGCGCGCCGTGTGCGTACGCGACGACGAGATCGACGAGCTGTACAGCAGCGTGTACGAGGACGCGATGCAGCTGATGTCGGTCGCGCCCGAGCGCGCCCGCCAGGCGACCCACATGCTGTTTGCCGCTCACCACCTCGAACGCCTGGGCGACCGGGTCACGAACATCGGCGAGGATGTCGTGTACCTGGCCACCGGGCAGGTCGAGGACCTCAACCCCTAGGAGGGGGCCAATGCGACGCAGGCTGCTCCTGGTCGAGGATGACCCGACCCTTCGGCAGGCGCTCACGTTCAACCTGACCCGGGAGGGCTACGAGGTCTCCGCCGCGGCCGATGGCGAGGCCGCCCTGGAGGCCGCCCGCAGTCAGCGGCTCGACCTGGTTCTCCTCGACGTCATGCTACCGGGCATGAGCGGAGTCGAGGTCCTGCGCGTCCTCCGCCGTGAGGGCGTCACCACGCCCGTCATCATCCTGTCGGCCAAGGGAGACGAGATCGACCGCGTCGTTGGCCTGAAGGTCGGTGCGGACGACTACGTCGCCAAACCGTTCAGCCGCCCGGAGCTCCTTGCGCGGATCGAGGCGGTGCTACGCCGCCAGCGCCGCGAGACCGATGAGCCGGAGCGTCGCGAGCACCTCGCATTCGGCAATGTCAGGATCGACGTGGCGCGGCGCGAGGTGACCGTGGATGACACGCCGATCCATCTCACCACCAAGGAATTCGATCTCCTTTCCCACATGGCCGCCACGCCGGGACGCATTTTCACGCGCGATCAGCTCCTCGCGCGCATCTGGGGCTACGACTATCTCGGTGACGGACGGACCGTCGATGTCCACGTGAGCTGGCTTCGGGGCAAGCTTCGGGGCAGTGCGGGTCATAACTACTTCCGCACCGTCCGCGGCGTCGGCTACGCGTTCGCACCGCAATCGGCGTGATCGATCCGACCGCGTCGGCCGCCTTCGAGGCGCTCCTGCGGCGTCGGGGCGGCGACCTCCTGCTGCTGGTCGACGAGGGGCTGCGGATCGTGCGGGCCGGTCCCGAGGCGGCCGCCCTTTCTGCCCGCCCGGAGCGATCGCTGGTCGGCATGAGCCTCATCGCAGCCTTCGGCTCCGCCTCGCTCGACGCGGTGGCGCGCCAGGCAACCAGCTCGGACGAGCCGGTCGCCGGGGAAGCCGACCTGGGGCATCTCGGCGAGCGCCAGTTCGCCGTCGACGCGGTTCCTCTCGGCGATGGCGGACTTGTCATCTCACTCCACGACATCACTTCGCTCCGTCGCATGGAGCGCGTCCGACGCGACTTCGTGGCCAATATCAGCCACGAGCTGCGCACGCCCCTCACCTCGATCAAGCTTCTCGCCGAGACGGTCACGTCGGGTGCCATCGATGATCTGGCCACCATGCGCGACTTCGCGACCCAGATCGAGCGAGAGGCCGATCACCTGGCGCAGCTCGTCGATGAGCTGCTCGAGCTGTCCATGATCGAGTCCGGCCAGACGCGGCTCTCGATCGAGGCGGTCGATCCCGAAGAGATCGTCGCCAGCGCGGTGGGACGCATCGGGCCGGTGGCCGAGCGACGGACCGTTAAGGTTCGGCGCCTGCCGGCGGTCGCCTCCGAGGTGCGGGTACTGGCCGACGCCGACCGTCTGGGGCAGGCGATTCTCAACCTGGCCCACAACGCGGTGAAGTACAGCCATCCCGGCGGGGAGGTGCGCATCGGCTGGGCGGCTGCCCCGGACACCGTCCGCTTCGAGGTCACCGATGACGGCATCGGCGTGCCGGAGGCGCATCAGGCGCGCATCTTCGAGCGGTTCTACAAGGTCGACCGCTCGCGTGCCCGAGCCCGCGAGGAGCAGCCGCTCAGCGGCAGCGCCGGGCTCGGCCTGGCGATCGTGCGCCACATCGCGGAGGCACACCGCGGATCGGTGGGGCTCTCCTCGGCGGAGGGATCTGGTTCCACGTTCTGGATCGAGCTGCCGAGGGCGCTGGATTAGCTCCGCGCACCACCACACGGGTCGGGGGTGGGGGCATCCAGGTAGTCCGCCGCGACCAGGCGTCCTTCCGCATCCAGGCTCAGGGCCCAGATCGAGCCCTTCCGAGATGGAACGGAGCTCTCGATCGGATACCCGTCCGTCTCCGCGATTCGGCGGATGAGGTCGGGAATCACCTCGCCCTGGCTGCACGCGACGGCGTCGTGCTCGGCGTCGCCCAGGCGGCGCAGAAGAGCGACGGCCTCCGCCTCTCGACCCGGGTAGGCCACCTCCGAGAGAAGGGGCTCCTCGGCGACAGCCAGGCCCAGCGCGGCGGCGAGCGGCTCCACGGTGGCGACACAACGGCGCAGGCCTGCCGAGATCACCGAGCCGACCTCGAAGCGCGCCAGGATTCGGACGAGCTCGTCCGCCTGCGCCACGCCACAGTCATCCAGCGACCGGTCGGCATCGTCGCCACTCGATACGCCCCGGCTCCCCGCCCAGGCGTGGCGCACGAGAAGCACCGTCCTCGTCGGAAGCGGACCGCGGGCAAAGCGCTCGAGAACGTCGACATCTGTCGCCCGTGTCACTCGTTCGGCCGCCTCGGCCAGCGACAGCCATTCGAGGCGATCGACTTCAGCGGTGGGTGAGAACGCCCCCTCGTCCGCCTGCATCGACCACCAGCGCACGACCTTGGGCCGCACGCCGCTGGCCGTCTCCTTGTGGTAGGTCGTCTCGCCCAGCGCGCGCCCCACGCGGACGTGAAATCCGGTCTCCTCGAGCACCTCGCGCACCGCCCCCTCGAGGTCGGACTCTCCGCCGGCGAGTTTGCCCTTGGGCAGGCTCCAATCGTCATATTGAGGCCGATGAATCACCGCGACGCTGACACCGGGTTCCGCGTGTCGCCACAGCACGCCGCCTGCGGCCCGGATGACCGGACCAGTCATGCCTCGAGCCACCTCCGCCATCTGCGTCGATTGAGATCGCTCCAGCCGGAAAGGAAGTCACTTCGAGCGGCATTGGCGCGCCCGCGCCCACGCTCGAGGAGGATGCCCGCCTGGAGCGCAGCCTGCGGCTCGATGATCGTGCGACCCACCTCATCTCGGACCACCGACTCGGCCACGGCGACGTCCTGCATGATGCCCAACTGATCCTGCGAGGAGGCAAGCTTGCCCGCTAGCTTCGCCGCCCCGCCGGCACGCGGCGGCGTCATCATGCGAGACGCCAGCTCGATGGCGTAGCGAGTCCGCTTGACCTCGATGCGGGTGCGATGGAATCGCTCGTCCTCGCTGCCTGGCTTGAGGGCGGTCGCGCGCCGCTCCAGGGCGCTCCATGCGCTGAGCACGAGATTCGGAAGCGACTCCTCTGCCGATCTTTCGGCTGCCGCGGTGACCGGCGGGCGCTCCACCGCGCTCACGAGCTCGTCAAGCAGCTCGGCGTACGAGGCGACGTCGAGCGCCTCCGTCATCGTGGTGCGGGCGGTTGCGCGGCGCGCGTCGAGCTCCGCGAGGAGCGGATCGAGACTGCCAGGCGCGTCGGCAAGGTCTTGCCGGAGGCGGCCGATGAGCACGTCCAGATCGCGCACCGCGCCGACCGCACGACCGATCCGACGCAGCTCGGGCTCGATCTTGGCGTGCCAGATCGGCTCCACGAATGGTTCCAGCGTGGCCAGGTCACTGCGCAGCCGTCGCAGCGAGACCCGAAGCTGATGCACCCCCTCGACCGAACCGAGCCTGGCCAGAGGGTCGTTCGCCATGAGTCGCCCGAGCGCATCGGCCACGGCGAATGCGAGAGCATCGGCCATGGTCGCATCCTCCGGCACGAAGAACCGGGCGTCCGGGGGCGCCGTCGCACGGGAGCCGAGCGCGCGCACGACCTTCGGGATGGGGTCGGCGTCGATGGCACCCGCGTGGCGCAGTTGCTCGGCCAGCCGACCGATGGGAGCTTCGTCTCTCAGCGCCTCGACCTCGAGCTCCCGGAACCGGGACACGACCCGTCGCCCCTCGAGGACGGAGACCTCGTCGTCGGCCACCTCCGCAAGTTCGTCGTCCCCATCGGCCAGTCGCCAGCGTCGCCGTTTCGTGCGCAGCGTAGCCACCGCGTTCAGTTCCGCCGCGCGCGCGTACGCCGTGACGAGGGACCGAGCCTGTGCCGGCGGGTCCCGGCGCAGCCCATCGAAGTGAAGCTCATCGCGGCTGAGCTCGCCGGCGTGTGCCCCGGCCGGAAGCTTGAGCGTCCAACCCGGAACACCCTGTTCGCCGGTGCGGTAGCGGAGTGTCACGCCGTGGCGCGCAAGCCGCAGGTCAGGAGTGTCGAAATAGGTCGCACGCATGTCGAGATCGGTCAGCGCGGTGGCCTCGAGCGTTCGCCCGTCGAGCGTAAGCGGAGGCAGCGAGAAGCGGCCTGGCAGTGCGAGCTTCAGCTCGCGTTCCCTCATCGGTCGGTGGCAGCGCGATGCGCCGCCAGCATCAGCGACTCCTGAACGCTGATCTCCGGATGCCCATCCAGCGGCTGCCGGGCCCAGGTGCCATCGGCGGCAAGCAGCCAGGCTCCCGTATCGGCCAGGCCAAGCTCCAGGATCCGTCGTAACCGAGCCCGATGCGACTCACCGTCGACGCGGACGAGCGCTTCCACCCGTCGGTCGAGATTGCGGTGCATCATGTCGGCACTTCCGATCCAGAACTCATCATCCTCACCGGCGCCGAACCGATAGACGCGTGAATGCTCCAGGAAGCGGCCGAGGACGCTCCGTACTCGGATCCGCTCGCTGAGCTTTCTGACGCCCGGACGGAGGGCGCAGATGCCACGCACGATGAGATCGACCTCCACCCCCGCGCGCCCGGCGTCATACAACGCGTCGATCACCGCCTCATCCACCAGGCTGTTCATCTTCATCGTCACGCCGGAGGGCATGCCGGCGGCGGCCCGCTGCGCCTGGGCGTTGATGAGCTCGATGATGCGCGGCCGCATGTCGAGCGGCGCGACGATGAGGGACTCGTACTTGGACTGTCGCGAGTAGCCAGTGAGCAGATTGAAGAGGTGGCTGACATCGGCGACGAGCACGGGATCGGTGGTGAGGAGGCCGATGTCCTCATACAGGGCTGCGGTGGTCGGGTGATAGTTGCCGGTACCGATATGAACGTAGCGCTGCAGGCCGTCCCCGCTGCGTCGGACGACCATTGCCAGCTTGCAATGGGTCTTGAGGCCAACGAGGCCGTACACCACGTGGCATCCCGCCTGTTCGAGCATGCGGGCCCAGGCGATATTGGCCTGCTCGTCGAACCTGGCCTTGATCTCGACCAGCACCACGACCTGCTTGCCGGCACCCGCGGCATCCACGAGCGCGTCGACAACGGGACTCTCGCCGGAGGTCCGATACAGCGTCTGCTTGATGGCAAGGACGTCGGGGTCGCCGGCGGCCTGCTCGATGAGGGCCTGCACCGTGTCCGAGAACGAGTCGTACGGGTGATGGACGAGGAGGTCCCCACCGTCCAGCGTGGCGAACATGTCACTCCCACCCGCGGCGGCGCGGATGATCTGCGGCGGCGTCGCCGGCTGGAATGGCGGATCCTTCAGCTCCGGCCGGTCCAGCTCTACCAGCGACCAGAGGTCGGCCAGGCCAAGGGGACCGGGGAGACGCTGAACATCGCGATCGGCCAGCTGAAGCTCACGGCTGAGAAGGCTGACCACACGTGCGGGCATGCGCCGGTCCACCTCGAGGCGCACCGTCGGGCTGAAGCGACGCCGGGCCAGCTCCGCCTCGAGCGCGCGGAGCAGATCCTCGGCTCCGTCGTCATCGAAGTCGAGGTCGCTGGCGCGCGTCACCCGAAACGGGTGGTACGAGAGGATCTCCATCCCGGGAAACAGCATGCCCAGGTTGGCGGCAATCAGCTCCTCGAAGGGCACGAAGCCCCGCTCGTCGACAGCCATGAAGCGCGACATGAGGGGTGGGACCTTTACGCGGGCGAAGCGAATCTGTCGGTCCCGAGGCTCGCGCAACGTGACCGCGAGGTTGAGCGAGAGGTTCGAGATGTACGGAAAGGGGTGACTGGGATCCACCGCCAATGGGGTGAGGACCGGGAAGACGCGCTCGACGAAGCCCAGGCTCAATGACCGCCGTTCCTCGTCGTCCAGGTCACCCCAGCGCAGAATCCGAATTCCCGCTGAGCCCAGACGCCGTCGCAGCTGACGGCTGAAGAGCCGCGCGTGGCGGCCGGCCAATTCGCCGGCACGCTCGGCAACGAGGCTCAGCTGCTGGCCCGCCGTGAGCCCATCGGCGGACCGCAGTCCGGGCGCGGCGACCTGCTGGCGGCGGAGCGTCGCGACCCGCACCTGGTAGAACTCGTCGAGATTTGCCGCGAAGATGGCGGTGAACTTCAGCCGCTCGAGGAGCGGCATTGCGCGGTCCTCGGCCATGGCCAGCACGCGCTCGTTGAAGTCGAGCCAGGACAGCTCCCGGTTGATGAACCGGTCCTCGACCGGCGCGAGGCCGGGGGAAGGATGGGCGCGAGGCACGGTTGAGCTCATCGGTCGCTCGAACGTACGCGCCGACTGATAAGGGAGGGTCAATGCAGCGCGCCTCCCGATCTCATGATGACCCGATGGTAGGGCACCGGCGCGCACGAGGCACGAGCGTCACCTGCGGACGACGCACCGATGCGCCCCGGGAGTGAGCCGAGGCGCATCGATCAGATTGGAGGGAGGCAGTGCCCCGGATGCGCGGGTCCTGCTTCATGAATGTATGCCCGCCATGTCAAGGCGCTGTCAACCCGAGGTTCCGAAAACCACAAACTTGAGCCACACCGCTTGACATGCTCTGGACGTGGGATTGACCGTGGCCTGACGGGCGCAGCGCACGATCTGGGCATGCAACGACTCAGATTCCTGTTCCCCGGTCGGCGCCGCGGCCACCCGATGCCGACCTGGCGCTCCCGGCCGTATCACCCGAGCGTCGACATCCGCCTGTCAGTGATCCACGCACTCGCGCCGCCCGAGCCGGCCGAGCAGCCATGCGAGGAGCATGCCGTCGATCCCGGACGACGACGTCCCCGTCCGATCTGGGAGTGGGGCTGATCGACCTACCCCACGTACCCTATGTATGCTGTATGCGCCGCTTGATTGTTGGGCCACCTCTTGGACCCTCCGACCGGATCTCTGACCGATGCGGAGCGTGAAGGGTCAGCCCGGGCGACACGATCGGCGCCAACTCATGCCGCTGCAGTCACACCAAGAATGGCTGACCTCGCCCCATCGGCTGCAACGCCGCTACCAGTCACCCGGGGCATGTTTGACTGGGCAGGCGTGGTGTGGGCGGTGTATGATTGATCGTGCAACTATATGTCAAGATGGTCGCAGAATCACAACTTTCGCACCGGTCGACCCTATGACGCAGCAGATGACACACCACGATCCCCGCCTTACCGCGTGGCGGACCTTCCTGCGCACCCACGCCCGCGTCGTGCGTGAGCTCGAGCGCGAGCTTCAGTCCGAGCAGCAACTGGCCCTGACCGACTACGACGTCCTGGTCCAGCTTGCCGCCGCCCACGACCGGCGCCTGCGCATGAGCGAACTCGCCGACGCGCTGCTGCTCTCACGCTCCGGGGCAACGCGCCTCGTCGATCGATTGGTAGCCGAGGGGCTGGTGGAGCGCCTCACATGCGAGGACGACCGCCGTGGTCAATGGGCGTCATTGACCGATGCGGGCTATCGGCGCCTGCGGGATGCCTCCCCCACCCATCTGCGCGGTGTCGCCGAGCACTTCCTCGACCGCCTCCCGCCCGATGACCTCGCCACCCTGGAACGGATGCTCGGCCGGGTGATCGCGGAGAACTAGTCGCGGACATTGCTCGCATCACGCGTCGCGGCGGGGTCTCACGGGGAAGCTTCGTCGCGCAGGCCGCGGACCATCGCCGCGCGCTGATCGTCGGGTGCGAGTTCCAGAAATCGATCGAAGGCATCGGCCGCGCGTGCCAGGTCTTCCTCGCCGCGCAGGGCGATGAGGCCGTCGAAGAAGGCCGCTTCGACCGGATCGGCGTTCGCGAGCTGGACGTACGCGTCATGTGCCGAGCGCGCGTCGGCGTGATCGCCGGCGCGCAGGTAGGCGGTCATGATCCGCTCGTAGGCATCGGCGCGCTCCGGCTCGAGAGCGATGAGCAACTGGAGCGCGACCGCGCCGCGCACGAGGTCGTCCTGGCTCGATCCCGCCAGGTGCGCGTCGGCCAGCGACGACAGGGCGTCGGTGTCGGACGCATCAGCCTCCAGCGCGTCCCGCAGCTCGCCAATGAGCGCCTGGCGCGCGGCCTCCGCGGCCTGGACGTCGGCCAGTGCGGAGTTCACCACCGTCCGGTTGGCGATGCCCGTGGCTGGGACGAACGAGCCGGCCAGCAGCACACCCCCAATGGCGGCGGCGCCCATGACGGCAATCCGGCGCCCGCCGAAGCTGCGCCCTTGGGGGATGGGGGTCGCAGCCTGCGCAACGGCGGCGCCCGTCACTGCGGCGCGCGCTTCGGCCTGGGCAAGTTGCTCCGCGTACGCGGCGTCGTCGAGCGAGCCGGCTCGGCGATCGGTCTCGACGTCGCGCAGCCCCTCGAGCGCGACCCGGTGACGCAGCGCGGAGGCATCGTCGTCCTCCACAGGAGCATCCGCATGGGCGCGCCACATTGGCGCCAGGACAACGATGCCCGCGGCCACGAGGCCGATGAGGAGCAGGATCGGCTCAGGCATCGAGCGCCTCGACCTCGTCGTGCAGGCTCCGCCGCTGCTCATCACTGATGACCACCGAATTGGCCACGGCGGGCCGCCGGCGAGCCAACCA
>JACDBS010000043.1 GCA_013694795.1 Chloroflexota bacterium
TTCGCCCCTGCTGGGTTCTGCTTGCTGCAGCTCGGACAGTTCACGCCCGCAATCGTAAGCGACGCTGTCTCGCGACCGATCAACGCGCGGGCGATTCATCCCCGACGGTCGCTTCAGCAGCCTCCCCGGCGCGGTCTCGAATCGCGTTGATCGGCGGGCCGGTAACGTGCTCACGATAGGTGCGCAGAAATGCCTCGGCCCCGCGCTCGGTGAAGAACTGCTCGGCCTCGCGGACGGCGGCATCGGCCTCCGGGAAGCGGCCGGCAGCAAGCGTGCCGAGCGCCAGGCCCGACAGGTGCAGCAGCATGCGGTGCCCAACCTGCTCGGCCAGGCGGCGACCTTCGACGAACGCCTGCCTGCTCTCATCCCAGGCTTCGCGGAGCATGGCATCCGCCGCGTCCGCGATTCGCTGCAGTGCGTCGCTGAGCAGACCGGGGCGCATGGCTTCGCGCATAGCGGAACGCAGCGCTGCCGCCCGAACGCCATCTCGCAGCGCGACGACCGCGACGACGGCGAGCATTCCGCCGCTGGACGCGGCTTCGCCGTGGGTGCGTAGCGCGACGTCGGCTGCGGCATGAGCCTCTTCCCAGCGGCCGGCGGCAAGGAGCAGGCAGCCGCGCCAAAGTGCGGCAAACGCCTCCCGCTGGCCAGAGCCTGTCCCGCTTACTGACATCGCCTTGTTGTAAATGGCCTCGGCCTCTCCCTGGCTGCCGCGAAACGCGTGGCGGATAGCCTGCTCGCTCTGGTACCAGCCGCGGTACCAGCCAGACGCGTCCGCCTCGTCGACGCCGATTCGATCTGTCCATGCCTCCCAGTCGCCCATGTCGAAGGCGATGGTGAGGTTCTCTCCCAGGAATTGGTGGACCCAAGTCCGCAGCCCGACGCGTTGCGCTACCTCGTACGCCTGCCGGATCATTTCGGCGCTCTCCGGCAGGCTCGTCACGGCAAGGATGGCCAGCAGGTTGTTGCTGGCACGCAGCACGCTCGCGGTGTTGCCGATGCGCTCCGCCACGGCGACGGCTCCTCGCAGCAGCATCTCTGCCTCAACCACCGACGAGGTGTGGGCGAGCACTGTGCCCTTGGTGATCATCACCGAGACCAGCAGCTCAGGACCCGCGACGTCCGGCGCAGCAAGCACCCGGTCGCACCACTCGATCGCGCCGCCGTGGCCAGAGATCATGAGGGCCCGGGCGAGCTCTGCCTGCGCCTCGGCCGTCTCACGGGACGGTGGCAGATCCGCCGCCTCCGCCAGAGCCCGCTCCAGCAGCGGGATGGCGTGGGCGTCCTGGTGCTGCGAAAGCTCGAGGGTGGCCTCGGAGGTGATGGCACGCAGCGTTCCGAGCCGATCGCCAAGGGTGCGGTAGCCGGCGGCGGCGCTCCGGGCATGCTCGAGTCCGGCCTCGTAGCGGTTGGCCCAGTTGGCTGCCTGTGCCGCACGCTCATGCAGGGCGGCCTGTTCGGCCGGTTCGACGATCACCGACAATGCCTGCTCGAGATACCCGAGTGCCTGCCCATGGTTGTGCAGCGCGGCCGCTCTCTCGGCGGCACCGCGCAGGGCCACGCGCGCCTGGGCCGCCAGGGCATCGGCCTCCGGGCCGCGCGGTGACGCTTTCTGCGCCTCCAGGTAGTGGCTGGCGAGCACCGGCGCCAGTTCGTCCTCACCCTGCGCCTCGAAGTAGCGTGCCGCCGCCACGTGCAGAGCCCGACGTTGGGCGCGTGCCAGCGACTGGTAGGCGACCTCCCGTACCACGCTCTGTACGAACTGGTACTGCCCACGCTCCGGGGAGCGCGGGTCGGCGTCGACGCTCAGCAATTCGTGCCGCGCGAGCGCAGTGAGGCGAGGGGCCAGAATGTCGTCCGATGCGCCTGAAAGCTCGCGCAGCGCTGCGACCGTGAAGCTCTGGCCCAGCACGCCGCCAACCTGGAGGAGGGAGCGCAGCTCCGGCTCCAGCGCATCGAGGCGCGCGGCGATCAGCGCTTGGAGCGTCTCGGGGATGTCCAGCCGCTCGAATGAGCCGGTCAGCCGGTAACGGCCGGCATCGACCTCGGTGAGCTGGCCGCGGTCGAGCAGCATGCGGACCGTCTCCACCGCGTACAGCGGGATCCCCTCCGAGCGCCCGATGATCGCCGCCAGCGCGGGCTCCTCGATCTCAGGGAGGAGACCGCGCACCAGGTCGCCCATGGCCGCCTCGTCGAGCGGCTCGAGCCCGATGGCGGCGAAGCTCCGCGCCGCAGTTCCCCAACCCGGGCGCCGCTCGAGGAGCTCGGGACGGGCCAGGGTCACGACCAGCAGCGGCACGCCCCGCGCCGACACGAGTAGGTGCTCGATGAAGTCCACGAGGCCGGTATCGGCCCACTGGAGATCTTCGAAGACGAGGATCGACGGGCCACGCTCGGCGATGCGCCGGAAGAAGGTGGACCATGCTGCGAAGAGCTCCTCGCGCGTGCCGGTCGGCGTCGCTTCGAGCCCAAGCAGCCCCGCCAGGCGCGGCTCGACCCAGCGCCGTTCGGCGTTGTCGGGGAGCCACTCGGCGGTGACCGCGCTCAGCTTGCCAGCGGCCGCCGCCGGATCGTCCGTTTCGGCGATCAAGGCGCGCCGCCGCACCATCTCGGCCAGGGACCAGTAGGCGACTCCCTCGCCATAGGCGGGGGAGCGCCCGATGTGCCAGTAGATGGTGTCCACCACACCGTCGATGTATTTCTCCAGCTCCCATGCCAGGCGGCTCTTTCCGATTCCCGCTTGGCCGATGACCGATACGAGCCGGGGCTTGCCCTCGCGGATGGTGGCGTGAAGCAGCTCCTTGAGCAGGCGGAGCTCCTCGTCGCGCCCCACGAAGGGCGGCTCGAGGACCTCTCTGCGGCCCGAGCCGCGGCGCATCGCCACGACGCTCATTGCCCTCCAGGCCGGGACGGGGGTGGCCTTGCCCTTGAGCGGGTGCTCCCCGGCCTGCTCGAAGGCGATTGCCTCGCGCGCGGCGCGGTACGTCGTTTCACCCACCAGCACCGTCCCAGGTGCCGCCGCCGACTGGAGGCGGCTCGCGGTGTTGACAATGTCGCCCGCCACCATTCCCTGGCCGGATGCACCCATCGTCACCGCCGCCTCCCCGGTCAGCACGCCCGCCCGCGCCTGAAGCTCGCTGTCCTGCACGAGGGCAGGCACCGCGGCAACGATGTCGAGCGCCGCCCGCACTGCCCGCTCGGCGTCGTCCTCGTGCGCGGTGGGGGCGCCCCACACGGCCATCACCGCGTCGCCGATGAATTTCTCAACCGTCCCGCCGTAACGCTCCACCACCGTGCGCGCCACCTCGAAATAGCGGTCGAGCAGCTCGCGCACGTCCTCGGGATCGATCGCCTCGGAGGCAGTCGTGAAGCCCACCAGATCGACAAACAGCACGCTGACGAGGCGCCGCTCGGCGGTCGGCGGCAGGGTCTCGGGCGCCGGGGTCGCCGGTATGGCCGCGGCTGACGCGAGGCGGGTGCCGCACTCGCCGCAGAACTTGGTTCCAGCGGCATTCGGCGTGCCGCAGCTTGCGCACGCCACGCTGAGCGTCGCGCCGCATTCCGAGCAGAACTTGCGGCCGGCCTCGTTGGGGGTGCCGCAGGTCGAGCAGTTCATCGGTCCATCCCGCACTGAACGTTACACGGCCGTGCGGCAGCGCGGAAGCCTGCTGGAGGCCGAGCGCTCCCTGAACCGACCGCGCACCGAACACTGCAGCACTCCCTCTCCCGACCTACTGGGTCGCCTGAATGGCCTTCAGACGGTCGGGGTACGAGCCATGAATGATCCAGCGGGTGTGGATGGAGAGGGCACGCCCATCCGGGGCGCCCTCACATCAGTGGCTGCCAGCCTGTGCGCGCGTGACGGTCATGAGCCGGGCTGCGAAGCCGCCGGCCGCCTCGCGCAGCCAGACGAGTGGCCGCCGGGCGGGAGCTTCGGTGCCGCGTGAAGCGAGGCGCGCTTCCTTCACCAGGCGGGCGTGGTCCGCCTTGGCGATGAACTCGTGCTGGCGGATCTTGGCTAGCTCGTGGGTCGTGTAGGCGTTCATCTTGTTCTCCGTCTCGGGTCCGTTAGTCGTGCCGACCTGCGGGCATCATGCCTCCGGATGTTCCTCGCGCGCGATCCCGCAGCCGACCAGCGGAAGGTCAACCCGGACACTCATGGACCGTCGCGGACACCGACCCCGCGATGTCACCCACGTGACACGGGGGAGTCGGACATCTGGTTTGGGCTGCGCTATCTCACGCCGGCCGACACCTTGAGGACGAGGACGTCGGTCGGCTCGCTCTTGCCCTTCAGCGGCAACGAGCGGCGTTCGAGCGTATCTGCTGACAGCCCCGCACTTGCGGCAGCCGCCGCGGTCACTAGGACTTCGCCTACGGCGGCGACAGAGGACAAGCGAGCCGTCGTGTTCACCACGTCTCCCATCGCTGTCATTTCGGTGTCGGGCCCCTCGCCGATAGACCCGACGTACGCGGTGCCCGTGTTTACGCCCACGCCGATCGGAACCCACGGTCCATCCGCCTCCTCATGGCCCGTGCGCCGGAGGAGGGCCTGCGCCGCGTCGATGGCACGGCTCGCGTGGACCTCTCCGGCCATCGCCGGTACGAAGATGCCGATGATCTCGTCGCCGACAAACTTGTCGACGAAGGCGTCGTGGTTCACCAGCACGTCGGATGCCGTGTCGTAAAAACGGCCCATGAGCCGGGTGAACTCTCGCGGCGGCATCTGTTCGGCCAGCGGGGTCGACCCGCGGACATCGGCGAAGAGCAGCGAGCAATCGATCTCGGCGCCACCGTGGTTCTGACGCAACATCCGAAAGCAGCCTGCGCAGTACTTCGGGTTCTTGGCCCACCGGGCGTGGCCAAGCAAGGGCATGACCAGGCCGCCAGGACCCCCGAAGGGCGCCGCGCACATCTTGCACCGCGGCGAGCTCGGGATCCGGCTATGGATCCGTCGGAGCACGCGAAAGGGGGAAGGTTTGACCAGCATCGCCCCCCACCGTTCATCGGCGGAGGATGGCTGGGGCGCCTCCGGGCTAGTCATCGGTCGACCTCTCGGGCAAGGAGGAGGCCTGGAAGTCTACGCGCGAGCTCAGCCGAGGTAGCGGGCTGAGGCCATCGCCACGACCGCGATCACGAGCAGGACGAGGTCGATGGTGCCGATCAACCGGAGGCGCTCTTGGACGGCGTGCATCCGGGCCATGAGTTCACCGGATGGAGGCCCGCCCGCAGCCTTCATTTCGGCGGCTATGGCGCTGAGCTTTCCGAGCGTCTGCGGGATAAGGAGGTTGCCGCCCAGCCAGGCGATGATTGCGGCCAGACCCCCCAAGCCAAGCGCGAGACCGTGTGGCGAAGTGTTGATGCCGCCGAAGTCGCGCCAGTACAGGACGACGCCCGCCAGCACGGTCAGCGTCGAAATGGTCACGAAGTAGATGGGTGCCTTCCGTCGGTTGATCAGTTCGTCCATGAACTTCTCGGCGTCTGGCCCCAACTTGTTGATGGTTGGCTCGATGTACAAGAAGAACAGGGCAGTGCCGCCGACCCAGAGCACGCCGGCCAGGATGTGCACGATGCGCAGTGCTATCGCTAGAGCGTCCACCGCTTCCTCCTATATTCGCCGCGACAGTCCGAGCAAGGCGGCCGAGAGTGTGCCAGTCGCAGGTGGCGTTATGGTATCGACGGGCGCAAGGCTCATGCGCGGCCGCGCGGCAGGGTCTCACCCCGGCGGGACCGTCGCCGGGAGCCCAGGAGGGTCCAGCGGAGGGCGTGGCCCTGCTCATGGTCTGCGACGCGGCACCTGGCTTGCGGAGGGGATTGTCGGAGCGTGGGACTGTCCCGTTCGGGACGACGGCGGAGGCCGATTGACTGGGAGGCAACGATGCAGAGGTCGATGGCGCGAGGTGTAAACGCTGGGCGACGAGGGCCGTGTGCCGGAAGCATGGCCTGGGCCTGGTTAGTGGCTCTCATGGTGGCGGGCTCCCTGACGGGGTGCCTGGGCAGCTCGCCGACGCCCACTCCCGACCCAACGCCGACCCCCTCGCCTGCGCCGACACCACCACCGATCCTCATCATCACCTCGCCCGAAGACGGTGACGTGGTGCGTAGCTCATCGGTCCAGGTGGTTGGGACGGCTCCGGCCGGCGCCGAGATTGTCCAGGACCTTCCATTGTTCGCGGACAGACGGACGAGTGCCGACGACAAGGGCGACTGGGTGTTGACCGTCGACCTCGAGGAGGGAGACAACGACCTCGTGTTCCGCATCGGTGACGACCAGGCTACCACGAAGACACTCCGCATCGTGTACGAGCCCGAGTCGTAGACGGCTGTCCAGACCGCGGCAGGGATCTCCGGGTGGGCCGTCAGCCATTCCTCTGATCGTTGTCGTCACGGAAGGCCGTGTGGGCTAACGGCCCCCGCTCACAACATCCGATGTGGCGCGCGACGCCAGCGCCCGGTCTTCCCGGCCCGCCCAGCGTAGCACGCGGAGGGCGCGGAGCGTGATCCATCGGCTCGGCTTTCCCTCCGCCTCGCCGAAATCGACCAGCGATGCGTCGTGGTACGCGTGGGCGAGCGACCATCGGCCGTTCGCGTCGCGCTTCGACTCGACGATGTCGAGGGCCTCGGCCATCCGCTCGTCCGGCTCCGGCCGAGCCTGCCGCAGGAAGTCGAGGACCCGCACCACGTCGTAGGGCCACGAGTACGGGAACCCGATGTCGAGCCAGCGCTCCTGACCGATCTC
>JACDBS010000048.1 GCA_013694795.1 Chloroflexota bacterium
GGGCGAAGACGAACTTCGGTCCGGGGATGCCCGGGATCTCGTCCAGCGTGTCGAGCGTATAGCGAACGTTCTCGTAGATGACCTTGATGTCGAACGGCTCCCTGGACGCCGTCTCGGGTTCGTTGAAAGCACGCAGGAGCGTCGTTTGCTCCAGCACGGTTGAGAACTCGTCCTGGCCCGCGTAGCGAAAGACGCGGTCGGTGTCGGCGTAGGTAGAGGTGGGTGCCCACCAGTTGGCGACCTGCAGGAATTGGTACCCGATCTCCTTGAGGGCCGACGGGACGGCGAGGTGGTCGCGCAGCACGTGGTGGATCGGCTTGCGGTCCGTGCCGTCGGTCGCCTCCGCCTTGAGGGCATCGGAGTCGAGCATCTCCATGTTGAGAGAGCTGGCGAACGACAGCGGGGTCTTGATGTAGTTGCTATGCGCCCTGCGCGCGACTTCGAAGCCGCGCTCCTCGAGCGCCGTGAGGAACGGCTCGTTGTCGAAGTCGTACGTCTCATCGAGCGCCGTGGATCCGGCGTAGCGGTCGAGGACGATGTAGTAGACATCGGGGAGGTCGCCCGGATCAGGAGGAACAAGCTCGACGTCCGTCAGCTCCTCGCCGCTTGTGCCATCAATGGCGCCGAAGGTGACCATGATGCCGGCCACGGACCAGGCGTTGAGCAGCAGGGCCAGCGCCGCCACGAGGTTCAGCCCGCGCGTCAGCGGGCGGGTGAAGCGCCCGGCCTTCCAGGCAGCCACCAGTCCAATGAGAGTGACGAGCACCCAGGCACCGATGAGCGGCCACTGGCTGTCAATCACGCTCGACGCGGCATTCCAGGCGTGGCCATAGCCGAAGAAGCCGATGACCCCCACAGTCGTGAGCAGCGCCGCCCGCCACGGATCGCGCAAGACCAGCCATCCGGTGGCGAAGACGACGGCCGTGGCGCCGACAGCCAGCGCGAGTGGCCTCCACAGAGGTTCGAGCGTCACCTGCTCGGCCGCGTTGGAGGCGAACAGGAAGACGACCGGATAGGCTGCCGCCAACAGCGGGTGGATCGGCACGGCCGACCAGTCCGGGCGAGGCCGTCTCATCGTGGCTGGCCGTGGGGCCCGTCTGCGGCTAACATCCGGTTAACACTAACCGAGGCTCAATACCGATGCCGTTACTGGCCTATATCGATCCGGGCTCGGGCAGCATGCTGCTCCAGGTCATCCTGGCCGGCGCGCTCGCCGTGCCGTTCTTCTTCCGTCGCGTGATCGCCGACACCTGGCACAAGGTGCGCGGCGGCGATCCTTCGAAGCGCGCCGAGGTCCGCGAGGAGACCGATTCAGACCGCTGACGGGCCGGTCATCGATCCGGCCTCGTTCCGCGACCCATCCGGGTTCGTCTTCCGTCGCAGCGGCGTTCTGTACCGCCAGGTCCAGCCGCCCGCTGCCGCGGACTGGGAGGCCTTTCGGACGAGCGGCCTGCTCCATCGCCTGGTTGCCGATCGGCTGCTCATCGACCACACCGATGCCCCGCTGGAGCTTGCCGCTCTGCCCGATGCGGTGGCCGTCCTCCAACCGCGCCCGCTCGACTTCATCTCGTACCCGTACGAGTGGTCGTTCTCGCAACTGAAGGAGGCAGCGCTCCTGACCCTCGAGCTCCAGTCGCGGGCCCTCGATGCCGGGATGCGCCTCAAGGACGCCAGCGCGTACAACATTCAGCTCGACGCCGGCCGGCCGATCCTCATCGACACGCTCTCCTTCGAGGCGGCCGCGGAGACGGAGCCATGGCCGGCGTACCGCCAATTCTGCGAGCACTTCCTGGCGCCCCTGGCGTTGATGGCTCACCGCGACGTGCGCTGCGGGCTCATGCTGCGCGACTTCATCGACGGCATCCCGCTGCACCTGGCGGCGCGCCTGCTTCCCGGCCGCACTCGGCTCAACCTGGGGCTGGCGTCGCATCTTCATCTCCACGCCGGCGCCCAGCGTCGCGCTGCCAACCAGCCTCCCCCGGTTTTGGGTTCACCCCTGCGGGAGCGTCGCATCAGCGCCACCGGTCAACGGGCGCTGCTCGACTCCCTGCGGCGCACGGTCGCCGGGCTGAAATGGAAGCCCACCAGCCATTGGACGGAGTACGCGTCGACCACCTCCTACTCGGACGCCGCCACCGCCAGCAAGGGCGAGATCGTGCGCGAGATGCTTGCCGCTGTGGGTGGCTCGACGGCGTGGGACGTCGGCGCCAATACGGGCGTCTACAGCGCCATGGCCGCCGATGCCGGCTATCGGGTCATCGCCTGGGACCAGGATGCCGGCAGCGTCGAGGCCCACTGGCTTCAGGTCCGTGGCGGCTCCGGTCCGCGCATCCTGCCACTCATCTGTGACCTGGCCAACCCGTCGCCGGCCATCGGATGGGCCCTCGAGGAGCGCGCCTCCTTCCTGGACCGCGGCGAGCCGGACGTGATGCTGGCCCTGGCGCTCGTCCATCACCTGGCCATCGGCAATAACGTCCCCTTGCCTGGAGTGGCGCGGCTCTTCGCGCGCATGGCTCCTCGAGCCATCGTCGAGTTCGTCCCCAAGGAAGATCCGATGACCCGCCGCCTGCTTGCCGCCCGTCGCGACATCTTCGAGCACTATTCCCTTGATGGCTTCCGGGCCGCCTTTGGCGAGTCCTTCCGCATTGTGCGAGAGGGGCCTATCGCCGACTCGGGGCGCACCATCTTCCTGTTGGAGCGCCGCTAGCCTCCGGCCGGTTCATCGGTCCACAATGAGCCGATGGACGACCTCGAGATCCATCCACTCACGCCCGAGCGGCTGCCCGACCTGGCCGCGCTCTTCGGGCAGGGAGGCGATCCGAAGGGGTGCTGGTGCGCGTTCTTCCGGCTGCGCGGCGTCGAATTCCATAACTCGACCGGCGACTCAAACCGCAAGGTGCTGGAGGAGGCCGTCGGGACCACCGCGGCCGAGGACCGCAGTCCCGGTCTGGTCGCGTACCGCGACGGGGAGGCGATCGGATGGGTCAGCCTTGGCCCGCGCGACGACTACCAGCGGCTCCGGCACTCGAAGATCCTGGCGCCCCTCGACGACAAGCCGGTCTGGTCCATCGTCTGCTTCGTCGTCGCGCGCAAGGCGCGCGGCCAGGGCCTCGCATCGGCCCTCCTGGATGCCGCGGTGAACTACGCGCGCGAGCATGGCGCGTCCCTGTTGGAGGGCTACCCGGTCGAGACCGATGGCAAGCGCATCCCATCCGCCAACGTCTACAAGGGCACGCTTGGCATGTTCGAGCGAGCCGGCTTCGAGGTTGTGCAGCGGCGCCAGTTCAACCGAACGTCGCCGCTGCGTCCGATCGTTCGCAGGCGAGTACGCGCGCGTTAGTGCCCGGCATGCGCGCCGGTGCGGATCATGAGCCAGGCTGCCATGGTCTCGGCCGCGTCGCGCAGCCAGATCATTGGCCGCCGGGCCGGGGTCGCGTTGCCGTGAGAAGCGAGGCGCGCTGCCTTCAGCAGGCGTGCGTGGTCCGCGTGTGCGATGCGCTGCTGGTGGTGGGCCCTGCTCACGTGGTGCGCCGTGTAGGTGTTCATCTCCTCCTCCGTGGTGCGTCGGTTGGTGGTGCCGATCTGCGGGCATCTTGCCTCTCGACGCTCGTCGGGCGCGATCGCGCAGCTGACCCCAGATAGGTCAACGCGGCCACTCGGATGGTGTCGCGGAATCCCCACCAGGAATGTCGCCCGCGCGACGCGATCCGCGAGGAGATCTGCGGCTGCCCCGCGGCGACAGGTTGCGGAGATGGAGTAGGCTTCTGGGGCGCCCGGAGCGGCATCGCACGCCCGCGGCCGAATCGAATGGGTCGAAACCGGACCACGTAGGCGGCAACGCCGGACCACGTAGGTCAGACCAGTCCGAGACGGCGGCAGGATTGAGCGACGTCACTCCGGGCGTTTCGGCACCGGTCAGTCCTGCGCCGAGGTGACCTCGATGCGGATCCGCTTGTTGATGCGGCCCTTCGACTCGTAGCCGGTGACGTTCACGCGACCGATCTCGCCGGTGTGGGCGACGTGGGTGCCGCCATCGGCCTGGAGGTCGAGGCCCACGATCTCGATGGTCCGGACCTCCGTGATCCCCTCGGGGAGGAGGTTGATCTTGGTGCGGATGAGGTCGGGGATCGCGAACGCCGCGTCGCGCGGCAGGGTGTTGACCCGGATCTCGCGGTCAGCGTCGATCTCCTCGTTCACGCGCTTCTCGATCTCGCCCACCAGGTCGCCTGACATCGTCTCGAACTCGAAGTCCATGCGCCCGGAGAGCGGCTCCATGTTGCCGCCGGTGACCGATGCAGAGTGGTCGCGCCAGACGACGCCGCACAGGACATGGAGCGCGGAGTGCGTCCGCATCAGCTGGTGGCGCCGATCCCAGTCGATGGTCGCCACAACCCGTGTGCCGACAGGGGGCAGCTCGCCCTCGACCGTGTGCCAGATGTCGTCGCCGCGCTTCTTGGCGCCGATGACTCGCCAGGTGCCTCCCGAGTCGCCGATCAGCTCGCCGGCATCCGCCGGCTGCCCGCCGCCGCCGGGGTAGAAGACCGTCCGGTCCAGGAGGACGGCGTTGGCATCGGCGTCGACCTCGACCACGGTGGCATCGGTCTCGCGCGCGTAGGCATCGGTGTAGCAGATGTTGTCGCTCACCACTGAAGGCTACCCCGTCGCTTGCGCCGCCGCCGAAGATTGAGTCCTGACTTCGACCGGCACGCCCATACCGTGTGAGCAGGCCGGCCCGAGCGAAGTCCGGCCCCAGCGGAGAGGCATGGATACCGATCTCGTGATTCGAGCGCAGCGCGGCGACGAAGAGGCCTTCGCGAGCCTTGCCGTGGCCGCGGGCGATCGGCTCCATGCGGTGGCGCACAGGATCCTGCGCGACATCGATCTCGCCGAGGACGCGACGCAGCAGGCGCTGCTCGCCATCTGGCGTGACCTCCCGCAGCTCCGCGACCCGGCG
>JACDBS010000065.1 GCA_013694795.1 Chloroflexota bacterium
TGGCGTCCTGCGCCGCGGCATCGAACGCGGCCTCGTCCATGCCGGGCACGGTGCCGATCACGTCGAGCTCGGAGCGCGTGATGGTCCACGCATCGCCGACCTTGTCGAACGTGACGGTGGCGGAAACGTGAACGTGGTCCGGCGGCGTGCCGGCGCGCGCCAGCGCGCCCGACAGTGCCATCGAGAAGCATGAGGCATGGGCTGCGGCGAGCAACTCCTCCGGCGACGTGCGGCCCTCGGCAGACTCCGTGCGGGAGGCCCAGGAGACGGGAAGGTCGGTGAAGAGCTCGCTCGTGCCGGCGCTGACGGTGCCAGAACCGGAGGCGAGCGCCCCGGTCCAGGTGACGGTGGCGGTTCGGGTGGCGGCCATCGGTGCATCTCCTTCGCTAGACTCGGGCTGATGACCAGCCTACCCGAACGCCGACCCATCATCCGCGGCGAGCATCACGACGTCCACGTCATGGGCATGCTGCGCGACGAGTGGTTGGCCCTGCCGCATCGGCGCAGCTGGGAGCTCGACTGACGAGCCTGCTCGATCTCCCCGCGCGAATCGCCAGCCTCGGCGGCGAAGCACATGCTCGCGCGGACCGACTGTTGGACGTATGGGTGGCGACCGCCCGCACGGATCCTCCCGAAGCGCTTGAGCCGTGGCTGGCGGAGATCTTCGGGTCCGTGGACGCCGTGCGCAAGCAGACGGTGGTCAAGGTCACCAACCTCGCGACGCTTGAGGCAACTCTGTTCGCGCCGTTGCGCGCCCGCCGCCCCGTCGACGGCCCCGGCCACGCGTCCGACCTGGTGTCAGAGATCGGCGCGGCGGCGGGTGATCCCTTCTGTGCACCCGAGACGGGCACCCCGGCTCATCGCTTCGGCCGGGTGCGGGGCGCTCGCATGGTCAGCGGCGCCAACGCCGCGGCCGCGGATGCGCATCACGCCGTCCTTGTCTTCGACGAGCACGACCCGCTTGCCTTCGACGCCGAACTGGTTGGCGACCTCTTCACCACCGGACGGGCCTGGGCCGAGAAGGCTCGACAGACCGATCCGGACGCCGCCAACTACCTGCTCATCTGGAACTGCCTGTGGCGCGCCGGTGGCTCGATCATCCACGGCCATGCACAGGCGCTCCTGGGCGCCGGACGACACTACGCGCGCCTCGAGCGCTTCCGGCGTGACGCCGAAACCTATCGGGCCGCCCACCGGAGCGACCTCATTCGCGACCTGGTCGCCGTTCACCGCGATCTCGGGCTGGCCGTGGGCGTGGGAGGCGTCGCGCTGCTCGCGCACATCACCCCAGTCAAGGAGCGCGAGCTCCTGATCGTCGGCACTCCCGGCATGGACGAGCGCGACCCCGCCTTCACCGATGCCGTCGCGCGGGCGCTCTCCGCCTACCGCGACCGCATCGGCGTCCGATCGTTCAACCTCGCGCTGTGGCGCGGTCCCCTGGACGGGAGCTGGAGCGAATTTTCGCCCATGGTGCGCCTGGTCGACCGCGGTGATCTCTTCCAGCGCCCGTCGGACATCGGCGCCATGGAGCTCTACGGCACGCCCATCGTCGGCTCCGACCCGTACGAGCTCATCGAGCGGGTCTCGGGCGATAAATTGCCACCCGGCGGGCGCATCGGCCACTGACTGGCCGAAATTGCACCGGACGGGACCTTCAGCCAAGCAGGTCGTCCTCTGCGTGGCCCGCGTTGCCGTTGGGCGCACATTCGGCCACTGATTGGCCGTTGTGCCCGTGGGGCGCAAACCCTGCCGTGACGAAGGTGCATCTGCGCCCATCGGGTACGATGCGCCCGTGTTCGAGCTGCGTCGCGACCCGGTCACCGGGTGGTGGTCGGCCATCGTCGCCGATCGGGCTTTTGAGCGCGAGGCGTTCGAGGTCCAGGCGCAGCCGATCGAGGGCAGCCACTGCCGCCATTGCGACGAGGCACCCGAGAATGAGCCGCCGAACCTCGTGCGCCGCATTGCGCTCCGGTCGCAGGCGTTCCACCGCATCGACTCGACCAAGGCCAGTGCCGCGCAGTTGAGCATGAGCGAGGTGGAGCGCGCCACCGGGTCGTGGGAGATCCTGGTCGGCCCGCGCGACCACCACGAGCGCATGGCCGATGCGCCACCGCAGCTGGCCGGCGCCCTCCTCCGCGCGGCGCGTGACGCGATGCGCGAGATCGCCGCGCAGCCGCGCGAGGAGATCGAGGACGGCAGAGTAGAGCCGCTCTACATCCAACTGGTGCAGAGCTATGGGATGCAGGCCGGCTCGCGCAGCTCCCACCTCAACCTGGAGCTGTACGCCATCCCGCAGGTGCCGCACTGGGTCGCCGAGGAGATCGGCGGCGGGGCCAGGCAGGTGATCAAGACGCGGCGCTGCATCTGGTGCGCGCTGTCGGAGGCGGAGGAGGAGAACGGTGAGCGCCTGGTGCTGGCCGACCATCACGCGATCGTCTTCAGCCCCGCGGCCAGTCGATCGGCCTTCGAGATGATGGTCGTCCCGCGCCAGCACGCCGCCGACTTCACGGCGCTCGACGACGACGCCATCACTGATGCGACCGCCACCCTCCAGCGCGCGCTCCACGCGCTGGATGTCCTGGGTGATCCGCCGTACAACCTCTTCCTGCATACCGCACCAGCCGGAGAGCGGCTGGACCAGACCTTCCACTGGCATTGGGAGATTCATCCACGCCTGCGGGTGATCGCCGGCCTCGAGCGGGCGACCGCCCTGGCGGTGAACCCGGCCGCTCCCGAATACGCCGCCGCGGTGCTGCGCCAGCACCTGCACCGGTAACAGATGCGCCGCTCGCTGCGTCCCAGCCGAACCAGTTGGGACCAACGTGTGCGGAGGACGAGGTGCAGTCGATGGTTGTACCCGGCAGGATCGCGTGGGATGCACCCGCGGTGAGCCGCCGCGCCGTCGACACTCGCGAAGCGGAGTTCGCCCAGCTCTTCGAGGAGTTCTCGGCTCCCATCTTCAACTACGTGCTCCGCATGGTGACCGATGCGGACCGCGCCGCCGACATCACCCAGGACACCTTCATCAAGGCCTATCGCAAGCTTGACACGGTGACCGATGCGACCTCGACGCGATCCTGGCTCTACCGGATCGCGACCAACACCGCCATCGACGACATGCGCCGCCGGCGCAACGTCACACCCATGGGCACCGATGAGCCCGCCTTCGCCAACCGTCCCGATCACCGCCCCGGCCCCGAGGCGCAGGTCATGGCCTCCACCCTCGACGAGCGCGTGCAGCGCGCGCTCATGGCGCTGCGCCCAAACCATCGGCAGTGCCTACTCCTGAGCGACCTGGAGGACATGAGCGCGCAGCAGATCGGCGAGGTGATGGGCCTCTCGTACGGAGCGGTGCGCACGCTGCTGTGCCGAGCTCGGGGCGAGATGCGTCGAGCCCTCGCGGCGGAAGGCTTCGCGCGATGAACATTAGCCGCCACGAGCCGTGGGATGAGCTTGTCAGCGCCTCGCTGACCGGCGACCTCAGCGCCGATGAGCGACGGCGCCTCGACGCCCACCTCGGCGGCTGCGCCGAATGCCGCTCCACGCTGGCCGCCTTCTCCGATCAGCGCCGCATCGTGGCCGGGCTGCGACATGTGCCCATTCCGCGTGACCTGGGTGCGCGCGTCCGGACCGGCATCGAGGGGGGCTCGCGCGTGGGCCTGCCGTGGTGGCGCCGCCCGGCAGCCATCTTCGCCGGCGTGGGCGGCGGTCTGGCCGTGGTGGCCGGCGCTCTCCTGGCGATCGTGCTCCTCAACGGCTCACCCGACGGGCCGGTTGGCGAATCCTCTCCAACGCCATCGGGCTCCATCGTCGCCGGTAGCCCTTCACCGGTTCCATCGGCGCCGCCTCCGTCTGCCTCGCCGGCCGAATCGGCATCGGCTCCTTCGGCCGACGCCACTCCGTCAGTGGCTGCCGTCACCGCCTCTCCCGAGCCGGACGTCTACCTCGCCCTCACCGGACCGTTCGACAACCAGGCCCTCACCGTGCGCCATGGCCCGACCGGCGAGACGATCGCCGAGATCGACACGCCCTCAGGCCCGCCCATCGCCGCTGAACTCTCGCCGGACGGGCAGTGGCTGGCCTACATCACTCAGCTCGGCGAGAGTGGCCTCAACGAGGTGCGCGCCACGCGCATCGGCGAGGGAGTCCCGTCCGACGACCCGGAGGCGCTGCCGCCCGTCAGCTCGCCAGTCACGGTTGGCGAGACGGTGATCCTGGGCCAGAGCGTCGGCGGCGCCCCCTTCCTGGAGCAGCTGGCGTGGGCGTCGAACAGCGGGTACCTGGCCTTCACGCTTGCCGATCCGGAGGCCAATGGCACGGACGTATGGCTGTTCCAGCCCAGCATCGCCCAGCCGCGGCAGATCACCAACGTCGACAACGCCTACGCCGGCAGTTGGTTCCCGAGCAGCGGCGGATCCTCATTCCTGTGGGTGAGCACCGCCGGCGCTGTGCCGATGAGCCACCTGCTCGGCTTCCACGACAGCGGGGGCGGCGACCTTGCTCCCGGAGATCCGGCCGACAATCCGATGGCCAGCGCCGAAGGCGTCTTCCAGCCGCTCCTGAATCCGAACGGCTCAGTGGCGATCTACTGGACGGGCAGAATGGAACAGCTCGGCGCGGAGTGGGCCTTCATCGAGGGCGGCCAGCCGTACCTGTCGGAGCACTCCGCAGGCTTCGAGTTCGGCAACGATCGGTCCCTCTTCAGCGACCTGACCGTCGGTCGCGACGCATTCACCTCCGCCGCCATCGCCTGGGGCCCAGACGGCGACGCCTACGCCGTCTGGGATGCGAGGTGGACCGGCATCCCGCAGGGGTCCGACGGCGAGTATCCGAGCGTCAGCCGTGTCTACTTCGGCCATGCCACCGATCCGCGCGGCCTCACCGAGTCCCACGCCATCGACCGCGACGACATCCCCACCGACGCGTGGATCGTGGACGTCAAGGTCTCGCCGTCCGGTGAGCACCTCGTCGTGTGCGCAGCGCGGCCGCGCGGTGGCGTCCTCGAGGCACCGTCGGCTGATCTCCTGCTGGTCAAGCGCAACACCGGTGACGTGCCCGACGAGGTGTTCGTCCTCGGCTCGGCCGACAACGGCTGGTTCGGCCCCGCTGCATTCGATGCCACCTCAGGGACCGACGCGCCATAGCGCATCGGTATACTCGCGGCGAGCCCTTTAACGCGGTCCGGAGAGGCCGCCAAGGAGAGATCGCATGAGCGAACGCCGCATTCTCGACGCCGATGACCTGCGACGCGCCCTGACCCGCATCGCCCACGAGATCGTGGAGCGCAATGGCAGCGTCGACGGTCTGGTGCTGGTCGGCATTCGGAGCCGCGGCGTGCCCATCGCACAGCGCCTGGCCGTCCTCATCGAGCAGCACGAGGGGGCATCGGTCCCGGTCGGTTCGCTCGACATCACGTACTACCGCGATGACCTGACGCGCATGGCGCACGCGCCGATCGTCAAGCGCTCCGACCTCGAGACCGAGGTGAGCGGTCGTACGGTGGTCCTGGTCGACGACGTCCTGTTCACCGGACGCACCGTCCGCGCGGCGCTGGATGCGCTGACCGATCACGGCCGCCCACAGGCGGTGCAGCTCGCGGCCCTGGTGGACCGAGGTCACCGCGAGCTCCCCATCCGACCCGACTTCGTTGGCAAGAACCTGCCGACCAGCGTCGAGGAGATCGTCCACGTCCGCCTGACCGAGACCGATGACATCGACGAGGTCGTCATCGAGCGACCGGAGCAGGCCGCGTGACGGTGGGCGCGGTGGCCGCGGGGTGGGTGCACCGGCATCTCCTCGACGTCGAGGGGCTGACTCGCGAGGAGCTTGAGCGGATTCTTCACCTGGCGGTCGACATGCGGGAGGCTCGCGCGGCACGCGCGCATGGGTCCCTGCTCGAGAACGAAATCGTGGGCCTGGCCTTCTACGAGGCCTCCACCCGAACGCGGGTCAGCTTCGAGCTTGCGGCGAAGGCGCTGGGCGCGACGGTGGTGGACCTGGGCATAGCCGGCAGCAGTGTCAGCAAGGGAGAATCCCTGGTCGACACGTTGCGAACGCTCGAACGGACCGGCGTCACGATGGTCGTCCTGCGCCATGCATCGTCGGGCGCGGCGCACCTCGCGGCCCGGACGACGGGGCTATGCATCATCAACGCCGGGGATGGCACGCATGCGCATCCGACCCAGGCCCTGGCCGACGCGCTCACGCTGCGCGAGGCGCTCGGCTCGCTCTCGGGACGGACGGTCGCAATCGTCGGGGACGTGGCTCACTCACGCGTGGCGCGGTCGAACATCCACGCCCTGGGCACGCTCGGCGCGCATATCCGCGTGGCGGGTCCGCGGGCCTGGGTGGCGGGCTTCGAGGCCTGGCCCGGCGTCGAGGTGGCCAGGACAATCGAGGATGCCCTTCGCAAGGCCAATGCGGTCATGACCCTGCGGGTTCAGCTCGAGCGAGGAGCGCGGCCGGCGGATCACCTGGCCTGGCGGCTGGACGAGGAGCGCATGCAGCTGGCCGCGCCGGGTGCTCCGATCCTCCATCCGGGCCCGACGAACGAAGGCGTCGAGATCACGGCGGACCTGGCCAATGGCGCGCGGAGCCTCATCGGCCGCCAGGTCGAGAACGGTGTGCCGGTTCGCATGGCGGTGCTGGCACTCCTCGCCGGGGTAGCATGAGCCAGGCCCACTTCGGCCGCCTGACCGACGCGCCCGCCACCTTCGTCCTGGCCGGCGCCCGGGTCATCGATCCGTCGGACGGGACCGACACCGTCCGCGATCTCGCGGTTGGCGAGGGTCGGATCGCGGAGGAGGCGCCGGCCGACGCCGAGCGCATCGACGGCCGCGGACTGGTGGTGGCCCCCGGCTTCTGCGACCTGCACACCCACCTGCGCGTGCCCGGCGGCAATGGGTCGGAGACGGTCGAGAGCGGCTCCCGAGCCGCCGCGCGCGGCGGATTCACCACTGTCTGTGCCATGCCCAACACCGATCCGCCGCTCGACAGCCCTGCGGCCGTCGCCGAGATCGCGTCATCGGTGGCTGCGTGCCGGGTGCGGGTCGTCGGTGCGGCAACGCGCGGACGGGCGGGAGAGGCCGCGGGCGACCTGGCCGCCATGGCCGATGCCGGAGCAATCGGCTTCTCCGACGACGGCGCCGCGGTACCCACCGACGGGCTCACGCGAGAGATCCTGGCCTCGCTGGCGAGACTCGGGCTGCCGCTCATCGAGCACGCCGAGGACGCGGCGCTGGGCGGGGGTGGCGTGATGCGCGCCGGACCCAACGCCACGCGCCTGGGGCTGCTGGGGTGGCCGGCGGAGGCGGAGGTGGCGATCGTTGAGCGCGACATCGCCCTGGCGGCGGAGACTGGCGCGCGGCTGCACCTCACGCACCTGTCGACGGCGGCGTCGGTCGAAGCCGTGCGCCGGGCCAGGGCACGTGGCGAGGCGGTGACGTGCGACGTCACCCCTCATCACCTCGTCCTGACCGATGCCTGGGTCGCCGGCTCGCGCCGCTTCTCCTGGGAGGAGCCGGAGCTGCGGGAGGAGTTTGCCTACGACGGCCGATGCCGGGTCAACCCGCCTCTCGCGTCGCGCGAGGATGCGTTGTCCCTCCTGGCGGGTGTGGCCGACGGCACCGTTGACGCCATCGCCACCGACCACGCCCCGCACCCTCCGGAACGCAAGCTCGTCCCGTTCGACGAGGCGGCTCCCGGGCTCATCGGTCTGGAGACGGCGCTCTCGCTGGGCCTGGCTGCGGCGGAGGCCGGCTGCCTGGACCTGCCGACGCTGGTCGCCGCGCTGTCAACGCGGCCCGCCGCGATCATCGGTGAACCTCGCGGCCTCCAATCGGGCGCGTCGGCGAACCTCGTCGTCTTCGACCCGAGCGCGCGATGGCGCGTGGAGGCATCGGCGCTGGCATCCGCATCTGCCAATACGCCGCTGCTGGGAATGGAGCTGCCCGGTGTCGTGCGCCTCACCGTGGCCGACGGGCGCGTGACGTATCGGTCCTGAAGGCCGCCGCTGAGCGGCGCTAACAATGTACGACGCAATGATGGTGGCGCCGGATTGGCGTGCTTCTGGCTGGACGCCGCCGAGCGGCGCACCGGACGCATGAGCTGGTCGCGCTGAGGCAACCGGCCTATCTTGCGCTGCGTAAGCGCCGCTCAGCGGGCGCTTACCGGGGCACCAAGCAAATGAGCTGCCCGTGAGCGTGGAGGCGTCGGATGTGGGACCATCAGCCGCGCCACTCGCCGCCCAGCACAGACGAGGAATGGCTTGTCAGTTCGCTACAACGAGGACCTCGACCCGAACGAGGGTCCGGGATTCGGATGCTTCATCACCCAGGCCATCGGGTTCGCCGTCATCCTGTTCCTCATCCCGGTCGGCCTCTTCACCTTCCACTGGCCGGTCTGGCTGCTCGTGGTGCTCATGGTCATCTCGCTCATCCTGCTCTTCTTCGTGAGCATGACCAGCGTCTTCCTGCTGCGTGTCTTCTTCGCCGATCGCCGGCGCGGACGTGGCCGGCAGACTGGCGTCGCGAAACCGCAGACTCGGATCATCAGCACCGACAATGACCCGACGCATGAATCGACCGATGCGCGAGGAGATGGCTGAATGCCACTGATGATGACCTTCTTCAACGTCCGCAAGGGGCGCGACATGGTCTTCAAGCGCAGCATGCGTCACCTGTTCCCCAAGCGAGCGCGCGAGACGGAGGAGAAGTACGGCATCCGGTTCGTCGGCTGGTTCAACGTGACCGAGGGATCGACATGGGACAACGTCATCATCCTGGACCTGCCGAATTACGCCGTCCTGGACGCGCTCTACGCCGATCCGTCCATGCGCGGCTTCGGACATCGCGTGGCCGAATCGGTGTTCGATAAGAAGCACACCATCTTCCTGCGGGAGCGGATGGGCCCGGACTTCGTGTTCAAGCCGTGAGCAAGTCCCCCGGCGGCTCGCCACGGATCGTGGCGCTGCGGGAGCTGGCCGCCGAAGCTGAGCTGGAGCGTCGCGACTTCCTGTACGAGGCGACCGAGCAGCTCCGCCGCTTCGTTGAGCAGAACAGGGAGCGGCTGCGCGAGATCGGTCCCATCAAGCTCGTGGATGACGAGCAGGACTACCTCCTCTATCACCCGGTCGACGAGATCTGGACCACCCGGCTCACCTACCAGGATCCCGCCGACAGCGAGTGGTACGACCAGGAGCAGGTGGTCGACACCATCAGCGAGCTGGTCGAGCTCTACAATCCGGCCGACATCTTCGCCTGGCTGATCGAGGCCGCACGCGACGCGCCGGCGCACCTGATCGCGGCCGATGAGCTGGCGCGCCAGGAGGAGCTGGTGGAGGCTGGGGAGGACTGGGAGGCCGGCCTGCCGCCATCGCAGCAGGAGACCCTGGCCGCCCAGCGCCTGTGGCAACTGGCCGATGCGTACCGCACGCAACTGTCAACCGCGCAGGCCCAGCACCTGCGCGAGTTCAGCGCCAACGCGGAGGAGGTCCTGCGTCGCACCGGCGACCTCACCCTGCTCGACGAGCCGGAGGACATGCTCATCCTGCGCGCCGATGGCCGCTATGAGACCTCACTGGACCTCTCGGACCGGCCGGAGGAGGTGGTCGTGTCGGCTGAGGCCCGGCGCCCGGGGCTCGCCGTGACCGAGGCGAAGACGATCGCCGCCTTCTACGACCCCGCCGACGTGCTCCACTGGGTGACCGACGCGCTCGCCGAGCGCTATCCGGCGGTCGACTTCTCCGCCGTCTACGAATGACCGATGCATCCCTCCGCGGCGCGACCGTCGAGTCCCTTTTTTCCTCGGCCGGAGCGCTCCTGGACGGCCATTTCATCCTGAAATCGGGCCGTCATGCCGGCCGCTACCTCGAGAAGTTCCTGGTCCTCCAGCATCCGCGCTACGGCGTCGAGATCTGCCGGCGTTTTGCGGAAGTGCTCTCCGCCTATTCCCCGACGCTGGTCGTGGGTCCAACCACCGGGGGCGTGCTGCTCTCCTTCGAGACGGCACGCCAACTGGGCGGCTCGGTGCGCGCGGCCTTCGCCGAGCCTGTCGCTTCCGGTGGGCGCGCGCTGCGCCGCGGTTGGAGCGTGGCTCCGTCCGAGCGGATCGCGCTGGTGGACGACATCCTCACCACTGGCGCCTCTTTGGTCGAGACGGTGGAGGCGGTGCGGGCCGCCGGCGTCGAGCCGGTCGCGGCGGCGGTCATGGTCGACCGGTCTGAGGAGGCGGTGGATCTGGGCTTCCCGCTCCATTCGCTTGGTCGGATCGAGATTCCCTCGTGGGAGCCCAACGCCTGCGAGCTGTGCGCTCGTGGCGTCCCACTTCGGAAGCCGGGGAGCAGCTGAAACTGGCGCGACGCAAACCGACCTATCGGTCCAAGCGTGCCCGAGCGGCGGTTGAGGTTGGATTCGACGGATCTATCGGCTCGGAGCTACAGACGACCGATGGACCGGACCGCCGCTGTTAGCCCTTGGCGCCGCCGGTGAAGTTCCAGGACGCCAGGTGGAGCGACGGCACAACGTAGGCGCCGAGGCCGAAGGTCGCGCCGCCGACCAGCGTGAGATCCGAGCCCACGCCACGCACCTGGCCCGGCC
>JACDBS010000095.1 GCA_013694795.1 Chloroflexota bacterium
GTTCAAGGCTCGCTGCATCAACGTCAAGGAGGAGCGCGCCGAGCTCGTGAAGCACCACCTCGACGTCCTGTGGCATGACTACTTCAAGCCGGAGCACCTCGAGCCGTACCCCGACCTGCACGACACCTTCTGGAAGGCAACCAAGCAGGCCAGCAAGGTGAAGCAGTCGCTCGACGCCGGTGCGGCCAAGGAGCTGCTCACCATGATCGACACCATCGACGAGATGTGGAAGTCCACCGGCGGCCCCGAGAAGACGCGCGTCAACGGCCGTCCTTCGTAGGCCGATGTCCCTGGGGAGGGGCCTCGTCGGGTCCCTCTGTGCGGTCCTGGCCCTGCTCGCGGCGCGTCACTGGCTCGACGTGGTCGAGGTCCGCGGCCGCTCGATGTCACCGGCCCTGCTTCCCGGCGACCGCCTGCTGGTCGCGCGCCTCGCCCCCCGCGTCGCCGACGTGGTCGTGGCGTCCGATCCACGCGACCCGCGTCGCGAGCTGATAAAACGCGTGGTCCGCGCCGGCGGGTCCTGGGTCGATCTCCGCGGTGACAGTCCGATCGCCAGCACCGACTCCCGTGCGTTCGGGCCTGTGCCTGCGCGCGCGGTGCGATGGCGCGCTGTCCTGCGCTACTGGCCCCTCGATCGAGTCGGACGCGTTGACGCCGCAGGCAACGCGTCCGACGGCGGGGAGCTCCGCGACGCCTCGCGGCCCATGGCGAACTGAGCGTTCTGAGCGGACTGCTGCCCACTCATGCCTGGAGTGACTGATCAGGCGCAGCCGCAGGCGGTCGCGATGGCCGCGACGCAGCCCTCGAGGTCGTGCGGGACAACCTCCACGCCCGGCCCGGCTTCGGCGGCGACGAGGTGCTGGACCTCTGAGGTGGCTGGCCGCACCGCAAGGGTTGCGCTCGGCGCGCGTGATCGAAGGAACGCGAAGACGGGACCCAGGCCGGCATCGCCGTACTCGGCCCGCACGGCGCTGGCGTCCACCACGACGAGTGACGGTGGCCGCAGCGTCACGGCCTGGTGCAGCCTCGCGGCGTCGTTGAAGAAGAAGGCGATCGCGCCGGCAAGGCGCTCCTCGGTGGCCGCGGCGAGCTCCCGGTCACGGGTGAGGCAATACACGATCGGATCGGCGGCCATCGGCCTCGAAGGGTAGCAGGCGCAGCGCCGGGTACAATGACCGGCCGATGACGACGACCACCCCGGCCCGCACGAACCCGCGCCGCGACCTCGCGACAGGCCGCCATCAGCAGCTCGGCAGCCTTCTCGGTCGGGTGTGGGCGGTGGATGCCGTCGGCGTCGAGGAGCGCGCCGCGTCTCTTGCCAAGCGCAGCATCAAGAAGGAAGCCAAGCTCTGGGCGCTCGATCTGGCGATCCGGATGATGGACCTGACCACGCTCGAGGGAAAGGACACGCCGGGCAAGATCCGCGCGCTGGCCGGCAAGGCTCGCCGCCCGGACCCGACCGATCCCTCCATCCCGTCCGTCGCTGCCCTGTGCGTGTACCCGAACATGATCCCGACCGCCGTAGCCGCCTTGCAGGGCTCCGGCGTGAAGGTCGCCTCGGTGGCGACGTACTTCCCGTCCGGGCAGGCGCCGCTCGAGGTGAAGCTCGCCGACGTTCGCGCGGCGGTGGAGATGGGGGCCGACGAGATCGACATGGTCATCGACCGCGGCGCCTTCCTGGCCGGCGATTACGCATCGGTCTATGACGAGATCGTGGCGGTCAAGGAGAACTGCGGGGAGACCCACCTCAAGGTCATCCTGGAGACAGGCGAGCTGGAGACCTACGACAACGTGCGCCGCGCATCGGTGCTGGCCATGGCTGCCGGCGCCGATTTCATCAAGACCTCCACCGGCAAGGTGCAGCCTGCCGCCACGCTGCCTGTGACGCTCGTCATGCTCGAGGCCATCCGCGACTTCCATGCCCAGACGGGGCGCGCGGTCGGCATGAAGGCCGCCGGCGGCATCCGCACCGCCAAGGAGGCGATCAGCTACCTCACGATGCTGTACGAGACGCTCGGCCCTCGCTGGATGACGCCCGATCTCTTCCGCTTCGGCGCCTCGAGCCTCCTCAACGACGTGCTCATGCAGATCCGCAAGGAGCGCACTGGCCGCTACAGCGGGAGCGACTACTTCACCCTCGACTGAGCGCCTTGACGTGGGATTAGCGCTGGGCGTGGGGATCCCTTAACGACCGCGCGACACCTTTTGTGCGGGTAGCCGGACCGGCCAATGTCTGGCCGCACACATCGTCCGCTGCCACTCGGGCTGCCGTCTCGCGGCTGCTAGAGTCGGAAGGTGAGGAGCCAGCCCGAAACGATCGCGGTGTGGTCCGACCTCGGCTGCCCATGGTCGCACGCCGTCGTATGGCGGCTGTGGGACGCACGCCGCCGGCTTGGGCTCACCGATCGGGTCCGCTTCGATCACCACGTCTTTCCGCTCGAGCTCTTCAACAACGAGCCGACGCCCCGCGACCGCCTCGACGCCGAGTGGCCGGTCGCGCAGTCCCTGGCGCCGCGCGCGGGTTGGCAGCCCTGGTCGGCCGCGGCCGAGACCTACCCGGTGACGATGCTGCCACCGATGGAGGCAGTGCAGGCCGCCAAGCTCCAGTTCCTGTCAGCCTCCGAGGAGCTCGACCGCGGCCTGCGGCGCGCCTTCTGGGGCGAGAGCCGCTGCATCAGCCTGCGCCACGTGATC
>JACDBS010000113.1 GCA_013694795.1 Chloroflexota bacterium
CTGCCGGTGACCATGTCGAGCAGCCCCGCCTGGCGGGCGCGCCGCATGAACCATGCGAAGGCCGCCAGCGCAACCGGGATGGCGATGGCCGTCGACAGGACCAGGAAGAGCATCACCGTCCCGTCCGGGTAGCCGCCGATGACGCCCGGCGAACCGTGACCGAGCAGCCCGCGGCGCGATGTCTCCAGCCACCAGGTGGTGGGGGATGCGTACGCGATGGGGTGGAGGTAGCTCGGCAGGATATCGATCGGGAATATGGCGCCAGAGATGAGGTAAAGGGCACCGGCGATCGCGTCCGGATAGTGCCCGGCCTCCTGGCGCAGCTGGAGGCACCAGCCGGCCATGAAGACGCCAAGCGCGATGACGGCCAGCACGCCGACCACCATGGCCGGCAGCAGGTACAGCAGGTCCGGCCGAAGATCCACGCCCAGGAACAGGACACCGATGGCCATGGTCAGCACGACGGCCACGAACGAGAGGAGCACGCGCGCCAGGGACCGCCCCAGGAGGAATGGGAAGAGAGATGACGGTGTGACGACGATGTACTTCATCATCCGGTAGCGCTCCCGGTCGTCGAGGATGGATTGCACGAGCCCGCTCATCACGCCGAAGACGACGTTCCACAGCGCGCTGCCCACGATCAGGAACTGGAGGAACTCGGGGTTCTGCCCCTGGCTGATGACCTGGAACATGACGACCAGGATGCCGGCGGCCGCCAACGGCTTGGCCATGGTGTAGACCGCGAACAGGAACGGATCGGACCAGTTCGCCTCGATCGCCCAGCCCAGGCCGATCGCGGTGCGGAAGCTGCGCCAAGCGTCGGCCAGGGTGACGCCGCGGACCGGCTCGGTTCGCGAGGTCACTGCCATCGCAGCGTGAGGCGCCCCTCGCGCCGGGCGAGCAGCTCGAGGTAGCCGAGTGCCATCCGCGCGGCCACCAGGAAGACGACCCCCATCGCGGCGAGGATTCCGACTTCGGTCCCAACCGGCAGGACGCCCTGGACACCACTGTCGGCAAAGGCCAGTTGGCGCATCGCGTCGAGCCCGACTCCCAGCGGCAGGGTCGCCATCACGACCCCGGCCAACGGTCCAATTGCCCGCAGCGGGAAGTTGATGCCGCCCAGGAAGTAGATCGGCTCCTGGAGGAGCTCCGCCAAGTGAAAGGCCTCACGCCCCCAGAGCAGGAAGAGGGACGCGAAGAGCATCCCCATCCCGTACAGCGGGATCATGGTCAGGAGATAGACGCCGGCCAGCAGGAACGGCTGCTGAACGTCGTACGTGACTCCATAGACCAATGAGCCGATGCCGATCACGGCCAGCGCCCGCGAGCTCGTCAGCACCAGCCCGCCGATGGCCATGCCGGCGAGGATGCTCATCAGATGCATCGGCGCCGTGAAATAGAGCTCCAGGTTGCCCTGGTCCTTCTCCCAGTAGAACTGGGCAGCCATCATCCAGACGACGTTGAGCCAGAACGCCGTCATCGCTCCACCCAGGACGACGAAGCCGATGAAGTCCTCCGGCGCGTCGAGCGCGCGATACACGAAGACGAAGGCGCTCACCGCCAGGAAGGGTAGGAAGATCTCGAAGAAGAGCCACGACGGCTCGCGCGCGAGGCTGATGACCCGGGGGTAGGCGCGCCCCACCACCGCTCGCAGGTTCGACCGGATGACCCTCCCCGCCGACCATTCCGCCGCCTCCCGCGGGTTCTTCGCCGTCGTCGATCCGTATCGGCTCATGAAGCCGACTCCTCGCCATCCTCGTCACCGAAGCCGCGACCGACGAGCTCCACGAACACGTCCTCCAGGCTCGGCTCCGACTTCGCGAGTCCCACCAGGTGCGAGCCACGCTCCGCGACCGCGGTGACCACGCTGGTCAGCGCCGAATCGTCGGCAAGAGCGACCTTGAGCGCCACGCGGTCCGACGCGGCGCCGTCCGCGACCTCTTCGTCGACGCGGACGGCTGACAGGACGCCGGGCAGGTCGCCGATGACGTTGATGCCGCCGTTGTGCGGCAGGCGGTCGAGCTCGATCCGGAAGATCGACTCGGCCTGCACGCGGCGCCGAAGCTCCGCGGGCGTGCCGAGCGCCAGGATCTTGCCGCGATCGACGATCGCGATCCTGTCGCACAGTTGCTCCGCCTCGACCATGTAGTGCGTCGTGAGGAGGAGCGTTCGACCGGGTGCCGCGGCCTTCCAGGAGAGCGTGTGCTCGCGCAGATCGCGGGCCGCGGCCACGTCGAGGCCGAGGGTCGGCTCGTCCAGGAACAGCACCCAGGGGTCATTGAGCATGCCGCGCGCGAAGTTGAGCTTCTGGCGCTGGCCGGTCGACAGGGTGCGGACCTTCTGATCCTTCTGCCCGGTGAGGCCGGTGATCTCGATGAGCTCATCCACCTTGCGCCATCCCTGGCGGTTCGCCAGACCGTAGAACTGGCTGAACATCCAGAGCTGCTCGCGCGTCGTGAGCAGGCCATAGCCGGACTGCTCCCCGCCGGAGACCATGTTGATGACGCGGCGGATCTTGGCGGTCTCGGTCACGACGTCGAAGCCCGCGACCTTCGCCGTGCCGGCGGTCGGCAGGAGCAGCGTGGTGAGGATCTTGATGAGCGTCGTCTTGCCGGCACCGTTCGGGCCGAGCAGGCCGAAGTACTCGCCCGACTGGACGTCGAGATCGACGCCGCCGAGGGCGGTCACCGGATCGGGCTTCGCCTTGTAGACGCGGGTCACCCCGCGCGCATGGATGGCAGGTTCGTCGGGCATCGACAGGCAGCACCGGAAGGGGGTTGGGCGGGAGCGGGATGATAGCACTGCTAACCATCGAGCCGATTCAGTTGAGGCCGTTCTCCCCGTCGCACTCTCCCGGAGCGTGACCGCAGTCCGCGGAGAGGAGTCCGGCGCCCGATATCGACAGCAGCGCGTCCCGCACATCGAGGTCGTCCGATGGCACGGGGACCGTTTCCAGGGCGGCCTCGACCCGGGCGGACAGGATCGCGTTATGCGAGTCCGTTGCGCCGAACGTGCGCCACTGGCCGTCGCCATCCCAGATGACGATGCCATATCCCTGGATTGCCACGGAGAACATCGGTCTTGCTGCCCCATTAGTACTGGACGAGTACCGGTCATCAGCATCCCCCCGCCCAGCCCGGATGCCAACTGTGCAGGTCCGCCCAGCACGGTACCAAACCGATCAATTTCGGCCGGTAGGATGGCCGCGTGATGGTCGCAAGGCTCAGCGCTCCATGGCTCTCCGCACTCGTCGCAGGCGCGGTCGCGCTCGTCCTCCTCGGCGTGCAGCTCGCCGCGGACCCGGCCACTGGCGTGACGTTCAGCAACAGCCCCTTCACCGATGAGGGCTGGTCGGTGGTGGGCGCCCGCAACCAGGTTCTCCTCGGTCAATGGGCGACCGATGAATGGCAGCTCTTCTGGGCCCAGCTCCCATTCAACGTGGTCATCGCGGCGGCGTTCGAGGCCTTCGGCGTCGGCATCATCCAGGCCCGCGCCGTATCCGTGGCCTGCACCGTGGTGGCGGCCGCCGTGCTTGCGGCGTTCGTCGGACGGCGGATGGGCGCTGCCGCGGGCATCGTGGCGGGGGTCGGCCTGGCGACCTCCACGGTCGTCCTGTACTACGGCCGGCTGGCGCTCCTGGAACCGATGGTCATGCTCTTCCTCGTTCTCGGGGCGGTCACGCTGCTGTCGGGCGGTGCCGAGGGCTCGTGGCGCCGTGGTGCGATCGCCGGCGCGGCACTGGCGCTGGCCATCGGCACAAAGCCCTCGGCGAGCGTCGCGGTGGCCGGGATGTTGCTGGGCGGCGCGCTCGCCGGCAGAACCGCGCCGCCCGGTATGGGTCGTCGCTTCATGGCGGCGCTGGTGGTGATCGGCCTGAGCGGGGCGGCCTGGCTGGTCGTGGTGCTGCCGCAGCCCGGGCTGCTCGACGTCATCCTGCGCATCTGGCCGCAGCAGTCGTTGCCCGTATCGCCGGGCGAGGCCTGGGATCGCGTTATCGGCTACCTGCGCGACTCGGACCGCGCCATCCCGATGACGGCGCCCCTGCTCGGCGGGGCCGTCGTGGGCCTGGTTCTCGCGTCATGGCGCTGGGCGCGCCTCGACCCGCGGCAGCGGCGCTGGTAGGCGCCGCCGTTGGCTGGTTCGCGCTGGGCATGGCGATCCTGCTCGTCGTGTCGTACCGACCGAACCGGTACGTTGTGCCGCTCGTCCCGCCGCTTGCCATCCTCACCGGCGTCGGCTTCGGACTGGCGATGGCGGAGGTCCGTGCGCGGATGCCGCGGCTCTCGCGGCGGGAGATGGTGCCGGTGGCGACGCTCCTGGTGTGTAC
>JACDBS010000119.1 GCA_013694795.1 Chloroflexota bacterium
GCGCACGGCGCGGTGTAGGCGCCGCACCTCGCGCTCGTGCAGTGTGTCGGCGGCGCGCAGCGGGTGGAGGCGCGCGCGCCAGAGCGCCTCATCGGCGTAGATGTTGCCCACGCCCGCGATGAAGCTCTGGTCCAGAAGCAGCGTCTTCAGCTTCGCTGACCGCCGCGCCAGCCTCTCGGCAAGGCGTTCCGCCGTGAAGCTGCGCTGGAGCGGCTCCGGACCATGGCCGCTGAACACCTCACCGATGCGATACCTTCTTCCGCCCTCTGCGACCCGCCTTGACCGACTTCCGCGCCCTGCGCCGATGCTTCGCAGCCCCCCGCCCGGCCACAGGCCGATGCGCCCGAACTTCCGCACGTCCCGGTAGCGAAGCTCACGGTCGTCCTCGAAGCGAAACACCACCCGGGCGTACGGGTCGGGCTCGGCGCCCGCAGGCGCCACGATCAGCGCACCGGTCATGCGCAGCGCGACCGTCATGACCCGGCCGTCCTCCAGGTGGATGAGGACCGTCTTGGCCCGTCGGCTCACCCGCCGGATCGTCGACCCGGCGATCTCGGCCACGAACCGCTCGGGTGGCTGTGGGTGGCGGATGGTGCGCTCCCAGTACACGATGGCATCGTGGATCGTGGCGCCGACCACCCGGCGCTGAAGGTCGCGCGCCACGGTCTCGACTTCAGGCAGCTCCGGCATGCGCCTGAGTGTGCTCCATCCTCATGCCGCTGCGCGGCGGTGAGCTGATGCAGTACGCTGCGGCCACGTCACGCCAGGATGCCTCGAGTGGTCTGCCCGAGCTGTGGGACCAGCAATACCGCCGGCCGCAAGTTCTGCTCGCAATGCGGTGGAAGCCTCGCCGTCGGCTGTCCGGCATGCGGCACACCGGCCGTTGCCGGTGATCGGTTCTGCGGCGAATGCGGTGGGCCGATGGACCTCGTCACAGAACAGCCGGCCGCCCCAACTACCACGAACGGTGCAGCGGCGGCGCGCGAGGCTGAGCGGCGGGTCGTCTCAGTTCTGTTCGCCGACCTGGTGGGCTTCACCTCGGTCTCGGAGGCACGGGATCCCGAGGCCGTCCGGGAGCTCCTGACTCGCTATTTCGAAAGCAGCCGGGAGATCGTCGAGCGCTACGGTGGAGTCGTCGAGAAGTTCATTGGTGATGCCGTGATGGCGGTGTGGGGGACGCCCATCGCCCACGAGGACGACGCTGAGCGTGCCGTTCGGGCAGGCCTGGAGCTGGTCGAGGTGGTGCGTCAGATCGGCGTGCAGGCGGGTCTCGACGGGCTGGAGCTGAGGGCCGGCGTGATGACCGGCGAAGCCGTCGTCACGATTGGGGCCACCGGCCAGGGAATGGTGGCGGGCGACCTCGTCAATACCGCGTCGCGGGTCCAGTCGGTTGCCGCCCCCGGCACCGTGCTCGTCGGCGAGACGACGATGCGAGCTGCGTCCAGCGCGATCGCATTCGAGCCGGCGGGTGATCACGCGCTCAAGGGCAAGTCGGCTCCCGTCAGCGCGTGGCGTGCTCTCCGGGTGGTCGCCATGCTCCGCGGCGCGAACCGCAGCGAGGTTCTCGAGCCCCCGTTCCTGGGTCGCGACGCCGAGCTCCGCATCCTCAAGGAGCTGCTCCACGCCACGGAGCGCGACCGCCGCGCGCGGCTGATTTCGATCATCGGCCCCGCCGGCATCGGCAAGAGCCGGCTGGCCTGGGAGTTCCACAAGTACATCGATGGCGTGGTGCAGGACATCTATTGGCACCAGGGTCGATCTCCCGCCTACGGCGACGGGGTCACCTTCTGGGCGCTCGGCGAGATGGTGCGCAAGCGCGCCGGCCTCGCGGAGTCGGACGATGCCGCGACGACCCGCGAACGCGTAACCGCATCCGTTGCGGACTACGTGCCGGATCCCGAAGAGCGAAACTGGATCGAGCCGCGGCTGCTCCAGCTGCTTGGCGTCGAGGACGCCCCGGTCGGCGAGCGGGAGGAGCTCTTCGCCGCATGGCGCACCTTCTTCGAGCGCGTCTCAGAGCGCGGCCCGGTGATCCTGCTGTTCGAGGATCTCCATTGGGCGGACCAGGGCCTGCTCGACTTCATCGACCATCTCCTCGAGTGGAGCCGCGATCACCCCATACTCGTGGTCACCTCTGCCCGTCCCGATCTGCTCGACCGGCGTCCGGACTGGGGCGTCGGACGGCGCAACTACGTGGCCCTCTCCCTCGAGCCACTCTCCGACGAGACGATCGGCGCCCAGCTCGAAGGCCTGGTGCCCGGGCTCCCCGCGTCGGCCGTGCGCCAGATCCTCGATCGAGCGGACGGCATCCCGCTCTACGCCGTCGAGATCGTCCGGATGCTCCTCCACGACGGTCGGATCGAGCTGACGGACAACGGGACCTACCGGCCGGCCTCCGACCTGTCTCAGCTCGAGATCCCGGACTCTCTGCAATCGCTCATTGCGGCCCGCCTCGACGGACTCGAGTCGCAGGAGCGAGCGCTTCTCCAGGACGCATCCGTGCTGGGCCAGAGTTTCACGTTGACCGGACTGGCCGCCATCGCCGGGACCGATCCGGGGAGCACGCAGCCCATCC
>JACDBS010000124.1 GCA_013694795.1 Chloroflexota bacterium
TCCCAGGTCGAGCGCAAGCTCCAGCGGCTCGACCGCATCACCCACGCGGAGGCGGAGGCCGACGTCGAGCTCATCGCGCACGCCTCCCACGCCGCGGACAGCGCGCAGGTGGCCGAGGTGACCCTGCGCAACAACGGCGACATCCTGCGCTCGACGGCGTCCGGCGCGACCCCCATTGCCGCGCTCGACATGGTCCTGGACAAGCTGGAGCGGCAGGTCGTGCGCAGCAAGCAGCGGCCGCGCAGCGTGCGGGAGCGCCACAGCGACGAGGTCGAATCGGTCCTCACGCGGGAGGCGCGAGGGACGCTCGACGCCCGGGAGCCCACGGACGGTCGGCCATCGGTGGTGAAGACGAAGCGCTTCGACATGCTGCCGATGTTCGAGGAGGACGCCATCGGCGAGATGGAGGAGCTGGGCCACGCCTTCTTCGTCTTTCTGGACGCCGAGACGGAGCAGGTGGCGGTGCTGTATCGGCGCGCGGACGGCAACTACGGGATCATCCAACCCGTGGTCGGTCGCCCGTCCGGGGGGTCGCGCTGACGGCGGCGCGTTCTAGAACAGGGCCGATGCGAGGAGCAGCCCGGCGACGATCAGGATCAGGGCCAAGAAATAGACGACCAGACCGATGGTGGCCGGGTCGGCGCCGCCCTGAGGCTGGTCTTCGGGAGCGTCTTGCATGGCCCGCACCGTAGCACGGCCGGAGCCGCGCCGGCGCCTCACCTGGCCCCCCGATGCGCCGGTGGTGGGGATGCACCTCGGGGTCGCCGGTGGCCTGTTACGGGCGGCTCGCCGATCGCGACAGATCGGAGCACGGGCGCTTCAGATCTTCAGCGACAACCCGACCGCCTGGCGGCGTCGCCCCGAGGCACCTTTGGAAGCGCCGGCGTTTGTCGATTACGGGGCGAGCCAAGGGCTGGAGACCATCGCCATCCACGCCTCGTACCTCATCAACCTGGCGGGGATTTTTGAGCCGTTTGCGTCTCAGTCGCGCGCCGGGTTGATCGTGGAGGTGCAGCGGGCTCCCTTGTACGGAGCCTCCGTCGTGAATACACACATCGGGTCCCATCGCGGGGTCGGGGCTGAGGTTGGGCTGGAGCGGATCATCTCGAACGTGCGGGCCGTTCTGGCGGAGGCACCAGCTGGCGTGAAGCTGGTGCTCGAGAACTCGTCGGGCGGGGGCGACCTGCTGGGCTCGCGGATTGAGGAGCTGGCGTTGATCCTGTCCGGGGTCGAAGCCGGGGTCGATGCCGGCGCGGATCGGCTTGGATTCTGCCTGGACACCGCGCACCTGTGGGGCGCCGGATATGACATCTCATCGATGTCAGGGGTGGTGGAGGTGGTGGATCGGTTTGAGTCGTTGCTGGGGCTCGATCGGCTGGCGCTGGTGCATCTGAATGACTCTCGCTCGTTGCTCGGGTCGCGCACGGATCGGCATGAGCACATCGGGGCGGGGAAGATCGGTCCTGTCGGTCTGGGGGCCCTGTTGCGGGATCAGCGGCTGGCGAAGACGACCTTCATCATGGAGACGCCGGGCGCCGATGAGGGATGGGACGCGGTCAACATGCGCCGCGCCTGGATGCTGTGGGGAGGGGCGGTTGAGCTGACCGTGTTGCCTCCGAAGGCGTTCCGCACCACCCGGCGGTCGACGCTGTTGGTGCGTCGGTAGGAGCGTTGGGGGCCCAGCGATGCCCTCCGTCTGGAGCAATGTGCGTGCAGCGGCTCACTGCGGGGAGCGTGCCCGCGGATCAGGGCGCTGGCACGCTCAACGCAAGGGGTTTCGGGGTGCATGCGCCGTGCAATGTGCGCTGAGCGGCGCATTGTGCGAGAGGGACGCATCGGTCTGGTGCAATGTGCGTCAAGCGGCACATTGTGCGGAAGATGGCCCTCGACGGCACCGCGCTCAGAGGGGTCAGAGGGGTCAGCCGCCGTTTGAGTACCCGTTCGGGGTACCGTTGCCGTCGGCGCGGACGCGGCGAGCGCGGAGGGCGATGTAGGCCTGCATGAGCTGGCGCACATCGGCCTCTGTCAGTGCGTCGTCGCCGCGCAGGGCGTACTCAACCCGCGTGGTGGGAAGGACGGCGCGCGAATTGAGGGAGGAGAAGTAGGCAGGACCATCGGCTTCGTCGTGGATCTCGCGCAGGCCACGCGCCAGCCTGGTGGCCGTTCCCAGCGAGGGCATGCGGTCGCCCTTGATCAGCCGGCTGATGGTCGAGTGATCCACGCCCGACTGGAGCGCCAGCTGGCGCTGGCTGATCTTCTTCTCCTTCAACTGGCCGCGAAGCCAGGCGTTGAAGGATTGCGGCGTCTGGAGCGTCATCGGCGACCCTTCTGCGCCGTACGCCATCGGTGCGGGTGCGCCGGTGGTGCGTACGAGCAACCGCAGCATCCCTTTCGGGGCGGACGGCCTCAATAGGAGGAAGGTACTTCGCGCGTGCGGCCGGCCACCCGCATGTACGGGTACATCCGGTGGGGCGCGGCTTCGTCAGCCGGTCTGCCGCACCGCCGGTCCGGGGCCGTGCGCTCGCCGCACCAGGGGGCTGAAGGCGTAGAGAAAGCCGCCGAAGATGATGACCGTAACGATTGTCAAGCCTCGGTCCACGAGGGCCACTGCTGCCGCCGGCTCCTGCGGCACGCCGTACAGGAACAGGACACCAATGATCCCGGCTTCCACGAAGCCGAAGCCGGCGGGCGTGAGCGGGATGGCGGTCAGGAG
>JACDBS010000166.1 GCA_013694795.1 Chloroflexota bacterium
CCTCGTCGACGACGAGGAGCGACCGCTGGGCTGGATCGACCGGCATGACCTGGAGGGCGACGGCATGGTGGACCCCGACGCGGCCACGCCGGGCGCTCCGACCGTGCAGCCGGAGACCACGCTACGCGACGCATTGTCGATGATGCTCGGGTCGAGCGTGCAGTTGGGGGTCGTGGTGGACGAGCGCGACCGCGTCATCGGCGCCATCAGCGTCGACGCCATCAGCGAGGCGCTGCGAGCTCCTGGCCGCCGGGAGGCCCCGCGGCTCCAGACGCCCGAGGGCAACAACGGGGGGAGTGAGGCCGCGACATGACCGACCAGCCGCTGATCAGCTGGGAGTGGGTGGCGGAGAACCTCGACCTGATCGCGGAGCGGCTCGTCGAGCACCTCGCGCTGACCGGCATCGCCCTCGCCGTCGGGACCGCCATCAGCTTCGGCCTCGCCTTCGTGATCTACCGGCGGCGCTGGCTGAGCCAGCCGATCATCCAACTGACCGGAATCTTGTACACGATTCCCAGCCTCGCGCTCTTCGCCTTCCTGGTCCCGATCACGGGGCTCTCGCTGCTGTCCGCCGAGATCGGCCTGGTGAGCTATACGCTCATCATCCTGATTCGCAACATCCTCGCCGGTCTGGACGGCGTTCCGCCCGATGTTCGCGAGGCGGCCGACGGGATGGGCTACGGTCCCTGGGGCCGGCTCTGGGCGGTCGAACTCCCGCTCGCCCTGCCAGTCATCGTTGCCGGCCTGCGCGTGGCGACGGTGACGACCATCGGTCTCGTGACGGTGACCGCGCTGATCGGGCAGGGCGGACTGGGCCAGCTGATCGTCACCGGGCTGCTCCGCCCCGGCATCTTCGAGACGATGATCTACGTCGGCGGGATCCTGTCGCTGGTGCTCGCCGTCGTGGCCGACTCCACCCTGCTAGTGATCCAGCGCGCGCTCACGCCGTGGGCGCGGGCCCGGGCCTGAGACGTGGAGCTCCTGGCCGAAACCGCCGCCTGGTTCGGCGACCCGGCGCACTGGTCGGGGACCGATGGCATCCCGTCGCGGATCACGCAGCATGTCCAGCTCTCCGGGTTGGCGCTTCTAGCCGGCCTGGTCCTGGCGCTGCCGATGGGCGTCCTGATCGGACACACCGGTCGCGGCGGCCCGCTGGCCATCGGCATCGCGAACATCGGACGCGCCATCCCATCGTTCGCGATCCTGGTGATGGTCCTGCCGCTCGTGCTCGGGCTCGGCCTGGGACTCGGCTTCTGGCCGACCATCGTGGCTCTGGTGGTGCTGACAATTCCGCCCATATTGGTGAACACGTACACGGGACTGCGCGGCGTAGATCCCGAGATCATCGAGGCCGCACGGGGGATGGGCATGCGTGAGCATCAGGTAGCGCTGAAGGTCGAGCTCCCGAACGCACTTCCGATCATCATCGCCGGGACGCGGGTGGCCGCTGTCCAGGTAGTGGCCACCGCGTCACTGGGGGCCGTGGTGGCAAGCGGCGGGCTCGGCCGCTATATCCTCGACGGCTTCGCGCGACAGGAGGATGGCCGGATCATCGCGGGCGCCCTACTGGTGGCGGTCCTCGCCATCGCGACCGACCAGCTGTTCGGGCTGCTCGAGCGCCGCGGTGTGTCGCCGGGGATCCGCGTAGGGGCCATCCGCGGCCCGAACGGCTGACTCTGGACGTTGCGGACACGCTCCAACCGTGAGCTTTCGCGACGGGCATTTGGGTGATGACTGATATAGTTGGGCGACCCCGAACGCCTTCCACTCCGAAGCGCGTGGGCAAATACACAAGGAGAACCCAATGCGGCCATTCCGCATGGTCACCCCCGGGGCGTTGCTGCTGGCGCTGATCCTAGGCGCCTGCACGACGGGTGAGGGCGACCAGTCCGCATCCCCAACCGAGGGCGGCACGTCTGCAACGCTGGCCAGCACGCTGCGCTTCGGCGGTCCCCCTGAGTGCCCGGAGCGTCCCTTCTGCCTGATCGGCCTGCAAGAGACCTACGGGCTCGAGTTCGCCGAATTCGTGCCACTCGACGTCGGTGGCCCGATCACCGTCGAGGCGCTGACGAACGGCGAGGTGGAGGTCGCGCTCCTCTTCACCTCCGATCCCTCGATCCAGGCCAATGACTTTGTCGAGCTGGAGGACGATCAGGGCCTCCAGCGTGCCGACAACCTGATCCCGGTCATCCGCACCGAGGTGCTCGACGCCTCGCCCGGGATCGAGGACCTCCTCAATGCGCTGTCGGGGGCTCTCACCCAGGAGGAGCTCATCGCTCTGAATAGTCGCGTGACGGTCGACGAGGAAGCGCCCGACGATGTCGCCGCCGAATGGCTGGCGGACCAGGGACTAGACCAGGCAGATGAGAGCATCGGGGCTGGAGCGTCCATCGTGGTCGGCTCCACGAACTTCTACGAGCAGGAGATCCTTGCCGAGCTCTACGCCGGCGTGCTCGAGGCAAACGGCTTCGAGGTCGAGCGGCGCTTCCAGCTGGGTGCGCGCGAGGTCGTCGTCCCGGCGCTCGAATCGGGCGAGATCGATCTGATCGCCGAGTATGCCGCGACCGCGCTCGAGTTCTTCAACGAAGGCGCCGGCGAGGCGACTCCTGACGCCGCCGAGACGGCGGGCATCCTGAACGAACGCATCGCCGAGCGCGGGCTCACGGCACTTGAGGCGGCAACGGCGACCAATCAGAATGCCATCGTCGTCACGCGCGAGACAGCCGACCAATATGGCCTTTCGGCCATCAGCGACCTCGCGCAGCCGGCACCCTGACGTGGCGGGCGGCGGGGCGCCGGGCGACCCCGCCAACCCTCCTCCACACCATGGCAACCCGTGCCCACCGCGCGCTTCCGATGCTCTTTGTCCTCACCGCGGCCTGCTCGCTCGCGGCACCGGCGTCCCCTGCCTCGCCGGATGCCTCGGCGCCGGCTCCCCCGCCGATCGTGGTCGGCAGTGGCTCCTCCGTCGAGCTTCAGCTGATGAGCGAGCTATACGCCCAGGTCCTGGAAGCGTCCGGCTACGCAGTGACACGACAGGCTCCGTCGCCGGACGCCACCTCCCTCTTCACGTCGCTCCGCGACGGCGAGGCCGACTTGGCCGCGGTGATTGTCGCCGAGCTGGCACAGACCACCGGGGCCGACCCGGCGGCCGCCGACCTCGAGGTCCTGCAGACGCGATTGGGTGAAGATGGGCTGAGCCTCCTTGCGCCGAGTCGCGCCGAGCGCGCCCTTGGCGTGGCAATGCGGCGCGAGGACTCAGACGACGCCGGAGTTGCGACGATCTCCGACCTCGTTATGGCCGGTCGCGAGGTCGTTTGGGGGCTGCCGAGCGACTGTGCTGCCCAGGCCGACTGCTCCGCCCTGCTCACCGCGTACGGCCTCACCGTCGATCAGCTGACCGTGAGCCCGGTGCCGATGTGTGCGCCGGAGTCGGGGACGGCGCTGAACGACGGCACGGTCGATGCCTCGCTCGTGTGTACAACGCAGCCGGAGATCGAGCGGGCCAACCTGCTGGTCCTCGAGGACGACCGCGGCGCGTTTCCCGTCGGTACGATCGCGCCCGTCGTCCGTGCCGACTGGCTCGACGCGGCGCCTGTGGAGTTCGCGGGCGAAATCGACGCGATCAATGCCGAGATTGATACCGATACACTCATCTCCCTGGGCGTCCAGGTGGCGCTCGAGCAGCGGGCGGTGGCCGACGTCGCCAGGGAGTGGCTGGAAGACAACGGCCTCATCTAGCGGCGAGGCCCCGGGCGACCCCCGGCTGGGGCGCCGGGTTCGCCGGACGGACCGCATCCGTGCATCATGGCCCGACCGATGACCGAGCCCACCTCCGAGCACTTGGCCCTCGCCGACTGGCGCCGTCGCGTGGCGGCGCTCTACGAGTCGCTGCGCAACGACAGGCGCCCCGCGCCGATGCGTGCCACCTCCTTTCGTGCGGCCAAGGACCGGCTCGTGGGCGAGCACCCCTCGTCGCCGGTGCCCAAGGATGATCGGCGCGAGTTCATAGGACTCGCTTACTGGCGGCATGACCCGTCGCTGGCGCTGCGCGCCCACCTCGAGCCCGATCCCGAGGCCACGCCGATCGGCGTACCCCGTTCCGGCGAGGGGATGGGCATCCCATTTCAACGCGTCGGCTGGGTGAGCTTCGCCGTCGACGGCGTCGCATGCCGCCTCGCCGTCTTCTGGCTCAACGAGTACTCGGGCGGCATCTTCATCCCGTTCCGCGATGGCAGCAGCGGACGCGAGACGTACGGCGGCGGCCGCTATCTGTGGGATTCGGCCAAAGGTGCCGACCTTGGCTCCCACGGCGATGAGCTGGTTCTCGACTTCAACTTCGCGTACCACCCGTCGTGCGTCTTCGACTCCATATGGTCGTGCCCCCTGGCACCGCAGGAGAACTGGCTGGCTGCGCCGATTCGTGGCGGCGAGCGCCTGCCCGAGCCGCGCTCATGACCAATACCAGCGCGCCGGCGCCACGCCATTGCATCAAGTGCGGGCGCGAGGTCGGTCCCGACGAATCGGTGTGCGAGATCTGCAACCGCGCCGGCATGGCCACCCCTTCCGCGTCGCAGTACCACGGCACGGTGGCTGTGGCCATCGTGCTGGCCGTGGCGGCGCTGGCCGTGGCCGCCAGCCTCTCGCTGCGCGGGGTTGGCCCGTACGCCGCCGAGGTGCGTGCCGTCACGCCAGGCGAGCCGGTCGGCTACGCCATCGCCTACGCGGTGACGAACGAGGGGACGAAAGCGGGACGGGCGAAATGCCTGCTGGTCGCGCTAGGCGACGCCGGCGAGCGTCTGCGCACGCGCTCCACCATCACCGACCAGATCGACGGCGGGACGACGACCGAGTTGGTCGAAACGATCCCGGGACTGGAGGTCCGCCCGACCGAGGTGACGGTGAGCTGCTCCTAGCTCTCCAGCAGCAGGCGCACCTCGATCGATCGCACGGTGGATGCCATCTGCGTATGCTGCCCTTCATGCACCGATGGACTCGCGCGCTCCCGAGCGCGCTCGGGCTCTTGGCGTTGACCGCGCTTCCGGTGCTGGGCGCCGGTCCGCCGTTTCCCGATCCGGTGGACGGCATCGCGGTCTACGACACCGCCGACATTTTCACGCCCGATACGGAGGCGCAGCTCGAGTCGCTGATCGACGAGATCGAGGGGCGCACCGGTGCCGAGCTCGCGGTCTACACCCAGCACGATCCGGACATCAGCGAGGACGAGAACCTCGCCAACGCCCGGGCGCTCATCGACCAGTGGGGCATCGGTCGTTCCGCCTTCGACGACGGCCTGGTGCTCATGGTCGGGCTCGACCCCGATCCGGGCGAGAGCCGGGTCAGCCTGTACGGCGGCTCCGGCTTCATCAATGCCTTCGCCGATGAGGAGACGCTCACGGCCATCATCGACAACGACTTCGTGCCGGCCGCGCGTAACGGCGACCTGGACGGGGCCGCGCTGAGAACCATCGAGGCCCTCGATGAGCTCATGCGACCGGAGTCGCAGGAGCGCCTGGAGATGATGCGCATCGCAAACGCTGGACTCGGCCTCATCGGCGCGCCGCTGGCGCTGGTCGCCACGCTCGGCCTGGCCTGGAGGAAGTGGCGCCGTGACGGCGACGATCCGGAACTCACCGACTCGCCCTCCATCCTCATGGCCGGCCCGCCGGCCGAGATGACTCCGCCGTTGGCGACGGTCATCCGGGATGGCACCGCCAGCCAGCACAGCATCAACACGCTCCTTGCCGAGCTGGCAAGCACGGGCCGCCTTTCATTCGCGAACCTGGACGGCGTGCAGGGCATGAAGAGCGACGACGATCCGGACCCATTGACCGACCCGGCCATCGAGGTGAACGCCGAGCAGCCCGACGACAGCCGCCTCCCGAAGCCGCAGCTCCAGGCGTGGAACAAGCTCCGGGCACTTGCCGGCGGAGAGGGACGCCTGAGCCGCGAGCGGCTGTGGCAGGTCAATGCGGACCTCGGCACCGTCAGGCGCACGCTCGAGTCGGAGGCGGTCCGGCTCGGCTGGCTGAGACGGCTGCCGGGCCCGTCGATCACCGGCATGACGGTCATCGGCATCGGCGTGGCGGTGGTCGGAGGCGGCGTGATCCTGCTGGGTGTGGCGATCCCGATGAGCGGCGCAGTCATGCTGGGCGCGGCGCTCGTCCTCGGCGGCATCGGCACCGTCGGCTTCGGACGGGCGATGAGCCAGCGGACTCAGACCGGCGCCTATGTCGACGCCATGCTCACGGCGTATCGGCGCACGCTGCGCAAGACGATGGACCAGGCGCGGAGTATGGGCGAGGTGATCGAGCAGCCCGAGATCGCGAAGCTCGTCGACACGCCCGACAAGGCCGTGGTGTGGGGCCTCGCCCTGGGCCTGCATGACGAGGTCGCGGCTGTACTGGCTCGAGGGCTCGAGTCGCAGCGCGAGGCCACCGGCTCGACGACCGGTGCCTACTATCCGCTCTGGCTGGGCTCGTCCTCCGGCTCGGGGTCGTCGGGTTTTTCAAGCGGCGACCTGGCCGGCGGGGTCAGCTTTGGCACGGGCAGCGGCTTTTCCGGATCCGCGATGCCTGATATCGGCGGCATGTTCGACGCCCTGGGCAGTGTCGGCTCGACTCCACCGTCAAGCTCGTCCAGCAGTGGCGGCGGAGGCTTCAGCGGGGGCGGTGGCGGAGGAGGAGGCGGAGGCTCAGGCTCTTTTTAGACCGCTGGCGCCGTTTTACCTTTTCGCGTATCGTTGAAACCGATGAGTTTCAACCGACGCGGCCCTGACCGCCGCCCCGAACGCCCCGATCGAAATGATCGCCCTCAGCGCCGGCCCGGCGGTGACTGGCAGCCGCGCGAGCGACCCGGCGGCGATCGGCCGTTTCCACCGCGGGACCGCCCGCCCGGCGATCGGCCATACC
>JACDBS010000189.1 GCA_013694795.1 Chloroflexota bacterium
CTATACTACGCACCGTGCGACGGCTGCCGGACCTCATGAGCCGCCTCGTCGTCCATGACGACGCGGCCCACCGCCTGGGCGGCGCGGTCCCCAGCCCGGCGGCTGCCTTCCTCCTGGCCGTGATTGCGCTGCCCGCGCTCTTCTGGCTGGTGATGCTCAAGCGCACGACCATCTACACCGCGCCCGAGGAGTGGCTGATGACGAACGTCGTCGAGGTCGTCCATCGCTGGGTGGAGACGAACCTGCCACCGCTCGAGATCGCCATCGTCGGTATCAGCGCCTTGGGCAGTGGCTGGTTCGTGGCCCTCGCCTTCGCGGCCCTGGGGTTGCTGGCCCTTGCGCGCGGGCGCCGCGACCTCGCTCTGCTGCTGGCCCTGGGTACCCTGTGCTTCCCCATGGAGTGGGCGCTCAAGTACTTCACCTCGGCAGAGGCCATCAACCCGGTTGCGCTGGTGAGCGCCATGCTCAACGTGAACGACATCGGGCTGGATGACATCGCCGACTTCCCGGCCGGCCACGCCCTGCGCGCCACGGTCCTGTACGGCATCGCCGCCTTCTGCGTCGCGCGCCTGGCGCACGACCACCGCCAGGGCCAGATCGCCTACGGGGTGGCCGCCATCCTCATCGGTGCAATCAGCGCCACCCGCGTCTATCTGGGCGCGCACTACCCGATGGACGTGGTGGGGGGCTGGATCGCCGGTGCCTCGCTGCTGGCCATCCTGGTGGCAATCCACGTCCTGCGCGTCGACGAGCGGGCGCACGCGCGAGAGCTTGCCGAGAGGGCTGCCCAACCGCGGCGTCGGGTCGCCGTCCCGCGGCGGGCGCCTGCCGTTCCCAAGCAGCCCGAGGCCTGATCGCTGCTCGACTTCATCGACCACGAGGTCATCCCCTTCGTCCTCCGAATGTACGACGCGGTTGGCTACCTCGGGGTGGCGGTGGCCGTGGCGCTGGAAACGATCGTGGCGCCCATTCCCTCGGAGGTGATCCTGCCGATGGCGGGCTGGAAGGTCAGCCAATCGGCGGCTGATCCGTCCGTGCTGGAGCCGCTCACCAACCTGCCGTGGAACATTCCGCTGGCGGTGGCGCTGGCGACGGTCGGGAGCGTGGTCGGCGCGCTGGTCGGCTACTACATCGGCGCCTGGGGAGGCCGACCCATCCTGGACAGATATGGCCGCTACGTTGGCATCGGCGCCTCCGACCTTGACCGGGCGGACCGATGGTTCGAGCGATGGGGCAGCTGGGCCGTCTTCTTCGGCCGGATGGTGCCCCTGGTGCGGACCTTCGTCAGCTACCCCGCCGGGATCAGCCATATGCCGATGGGCCGCTTTCTGGTGTTCAGCACGCTCGGATCATTGCCGTGGAACGCGGCGCTCATCTACGCCGGGTTCGTGGTCGGTGACAACTACGAGGCCATCTCGGCCGCCATGAAGCCGTACGAGTACCTCATCTACGCCGTCGTCATTGGCCTCGTGGTTGTCCTCGCGGCCCGATGGTGGTGGGGCAAGCGCCGACCGTCAGTGGAGTGAGCAGCCGCTTCCGACTTGGCCAGTCATTTCCCTGGAGACTCGTATCAGCCGCCAGACGTCGATATCCGGTCACGCATGCACGCGGTGACTGGTAGAGCGTCAATTCCTCCGAGATTCGGTCTTCGCGCTGTTGGCTCACGCTCGACACTCATCGAGGACACGCGCCAAAGGTGGCCTACCAGTCACGCGGCGATTACCTGACCACACGGAGGGGGAGGGGCAAAGTTACCGGCACCTGGCGCATCCTTGACCGATCTGCGACGACGAGCGGGCCGGTCCAACGGAGCCCGCCCGACCCAGTTGACCGCGCCGGCGGCGCGTGCCACCATCCGAGCAATCGAATCATCCATCGTCTTCGGGGCGGGGTGAAAGTCCCCACCGGCGGTCGGCTCGCACGTTGAGCCAGCCCGCGAACCGCATCGGTCATGAGAGGCCGATGCGGCCGACCTGACCTCCGGCGCACGCCGGGGCAGACAGGGCCGACGGTAACAGTCCGGATGGGAGAAGACGACCGCGCTCCGCGCTGCGCGCCTCGTGCCCTCCTTGGGCCGATGCGTGCCGGTGGTGCGTCGGTGACGCCCCGTGCGCGATGCCCGCGAAACACGGAGCGAGCTTGATCCCGGACGACACCACCGGCAACGGCCTCGGCGTGGCCATCGAAGCGGTCGACGTGCGCTTCGCGACGCCCTCCGGCGCGCTCGAGGCGCTGGCGGACTGTTCGCTCCACGTTGCCGCCGGATCGTTCACCGTCATCATCGGGCCGAACGGCTGCGGCAAGAGCACGCTGCTGCGACTGGTGGCCGGACTCCTCGAGCCAGGCTCGGGCAGCGTTCTGGTTGGCGGGGAGCTGCCGCGCGCCGGCGATGGCCGGGTCGGCCTCGCCTTCCAGCAGCCGCGCCTGGTCCCGTGGCGCTCGACGGTCGATAACGTCGCCCTGCCACTCGACCTGGCCGGCACCGCGGTCGGGGAGCGCAACGATCGCGCGCGCCAGGCGCTCGAGCGCGTGGGCCTGACGGCGGTGGCCGAGCTGCGCCCGCGCGAGC
>JACDBS010000206.1 GCA_013694795.1 Chloroflexota bacterium
ATGCCGATCAGCCGGGCTTCGGGCCGTCCGGAGGGTCGCACTGCCGCGATAGCGGCTGCCTCGCGGCGGCGATGAGTTCCGGCCCAGCAGAGCGTGCAACGATGGTGACGGCGGAAGAGTCGGAAAGGCGAGGTGAACGGTGGGCAGGCTGATCTATGCGATGAACGTGTCGCTCGACGGGTTCGTCGAGACGCCCGAGCACAGCCTTGACTGGGCGACCGTGGACGACGAGCTGCACCAGTGGTTCAACGACCAGGCGAGGACACTCGACGCGTCGCTGTACGGGCGGCGGATGTACGAGCTGATGGCGGACTACTGGCCGACCGGCGAGGACGACCCATCGGCGACCGATGCGATGCGGGAGTTCGCCCGCATCTGGGTGCCCCTTCCGAAGGTCGTCTTCTCGGCGAGCCTCGACCACGTCGAGCACAACGCCCGGCTCGTCAGAGGCGACGTCGGCAACGTGCTCGAGGAGCTGGGGGAAGAGTTCGACGGGGACATCGACGTCGGCGGGCCGAACCTGGCGGGTCAGTTCGTTCGGCGCGGGCTGGTGGACGTGTACCACCTGGTCGTGCACCCGGTCGTGCTGGGAGCCGGCACGCCGTTCTGGCCGCCGCTGAACGCGCGGCTTCCCCTGCGGCTCACCGGGACGCGGACCTTCGCCTCCGGCGCCGTCCTGACGTCGTTCGAACGAGGCTAGCCCGCCGGCTCCTCCATCGTGATGACGATCTTGCCGCTCGCGCGGCCCTCGTCAACGTGTCGGAGGGCCTCGACGACCTGGCTCAACGGATAGCGCCGATCGATGACCGGCTTGACCTTCCCGGCCGCGATCAGCTCCTTCAGGGTCTCGACGTCCGGCCGATGCATCGGCTTCCACCAGATCAGGAGGCCCGTCCATTTGTCGCTGAACAGCGACGCCAGCGGCCCCACCACCAGGCCCCGGAAGATCGGACCGCTCTCGCCACCGAGCGTGACGTACACGCCATTCGGCCGGAGCGCGCGCCGGACGCGGAAAATCGAGTGGTGCGAGTCTGTATCGACGATCCAGTCATAGCGCTCGCCGCTCTTCGTGTAGTCCACCTTGGTGTAGTCGATGACGTGATCGGCGCCGAGCGAGCGCACCATGTCCATCTTGTCGGTGCTGGAGACGCCGGTCACCTCCGCGCCCATCGACTTCGCGATCTGGACGGCGAACGGACCGACGTTGCCCGACGCGCCATCGATGAGGACCTTGTCGCCCGGCTTGATCGTTCGGCCGTTGCGGCGTCGGAGGCCTTGAAGCGCGAGGATGGCCGAGTGCGGAAGCGTGGCCGCCTCCTCGAACGTCATGCCGGGCGGCATCGGTTGGAACGCCCGCTCCGGCGCGCACACGTACTCGGCGAAGCTGCCCTGTCCGCCGATGAACATGTCCCCGAAGACCTCGTCACCGGGCTTCAGCTGGGTGACGCCGGGTCCGACCGACTCGACGACGCCGGCGGCATCGACGCCGATGCTGTGGTTCCTCGGCGCGCGGAGGCCCATGAAAAGGCGGACGAAGCTCGGCCGCGGCGTCAGGCCGTCGAGGTCGGCTCGGTTGACCGATGCGGCTCGGACGCGGACCAGCACCTGGTCCTCGGACGGGACCGGAACGTCGACGTCCCTGAGCTCCACGACATCGGGCGGACCGTATCGGTCCCGAAGAGCAGCCTTCATGCGAACTAGCCCTTCGGCTTGGCTCCCCGGCGGGCTCGCTTGCGCTTGATCGCGGCGGCTTCCACTCCATCATCCGGCACCGGGTGCGGATCCGGGGAGGCAGGCGCGTGCGGAAGGCGCGCTCGCGTGGCGCGGGGATACGGCTGCGCATTCGAAAAGTCGATCGCGCGTTCGAATCGAGCCTCAAAATCCTCGTCGTCGTGCTTGTCGTTCATATTCCAATCGCTCCTGCGGCATGGCAGGTCGTGCAGAGATGATCCGTATCGTATCGCCTCGTTCGGCGAACGCAACGACGATGACCCGGCCCATGCGCGAGGCGCCGATGCCCACATGGCGCTCTTCCACGTCTGAGTGCCAGAAGTCAAAGTCGGCGGCCACGGCATCATCATCGAATACCGAGGTCGCTTCTTCGAATGCGACTCCGTGCTTTCGCCGATTGCTCTCCGCCTTCTCAGGATCCCATTCAAAGCGCGGCGACACCCCTGGACAGCACGCAGGCCGGCTTACCGGCCAATTACTCCACGCTTACGGGGATGGCCCCCAGCCGAATTCCTGCGCGAGCCACGGCTGTGGGGCCGGCACCGCTCGTGGGGCGCACTGGCTGCCGCCAACGGCGTGGCCGCCATCACTTTCGACCATCGGTCTTCCGAAGGGCGAACGCAGATCGAGCCGGTCCTACAGCAGATCCACCTGATGCTCGACAACGTCAAACCAGGAGGGCGATGCGCTCGGCATCGATCCCAGTCGCGTGGCGGTCCGGTCGGGCTCCGCGGGCGTCCCGTTCGGATTCATCGCGGCACTGGATCATCCGTCGGTTCGCTGCCAGGTCGCCTTTCATGGACCGATGGACCTGCGGACCGATTCATTGAGCGCCAGCAGACTCGCGAGGAGATCATCGGTGCCGATGTCGGCTGGCCACCCGTAGGCGACAAGGACCTCCCCATCGAGCCGATCGTGCGCCTGCGCCAGCCACGACGGCCGCGAACAAGGCGTGCCTGGCGCGCTCGCTCGGCGTAGGGATGCGGCTGCGCCTTCGAGAAATCGCTCTCGCCTTCGAAGCGAGCCTCAAAAGATCATCGGCTGAATGACAAGAGTCTCGACCGCCAGGAAGCCCTTCTTCCAGACATCGGCGAATCCCCCACCGCCGGTCGACTCGGTGAGGCCCTTCTCGAAGGCATAGAAGTCACCGGTCGGATCGGCCTCCGTGGGCGTCGGGTAGCCGAGCATGCGGCACAGGTCGATGAACTGCTCCTTCGACCCGGCGATCTCCTTGGTCGTGTTCGCCTTCCACTTGGCAGCAAACTCGGCAGGCGTCATGGGCATCCGCTCGCATGGTCGTTGAGCGTCGTGACACCTTGCCCGCCTGGCAGGCCACTTGTGCGCACCGTCACAATGAGGGTCAGCGTGTACGTACCAGTCCAGTGAAGGTGTCGGCATGGACGAGGCGGTCATTCGCGAGGGGCTCATACGCCACTGGCGATACGAGGGCATCGACTACGACAAGTCCCACGAGATCTACGATGACGACGCGGTCCTGGAGTTCCCGCAGTCGGGCGAGCGGTTCGTCGGCAAGGAGAATTTCCTGACCTGGCGCAGGAAGTATCCCGCCAAGCTGGACTTCAGGATCCGCAGAATCAGCCACGACGGCGACCTGTGGGTGACCGAGAACCTCCTCTCATACGACGGCGGACCATGGATGTTCACTCTCAACGTCCTCCAGTTCCGCGATGAGCGAATCGCGCATGAGCGCCTCTACGTGATGGAGGGATTCGACGCGGCTCCATGGCGTGCGGAGTGGGCCGAATTGTTCGATCCGCTTGAGGCGATCACGCCGGGCGATTGGCGAGATGGCGGCGAGCAATAATACCCACGGATCGGGCGACCCCTCCCAGGAGAACGGCCCCAGGCGCGGGAGCTTCCGCGACGAGCTCCAAGCCTTCCGACGGATGGTCGAGCAACAGGATCGAGCGGAACCTCCCTGACTAGCGCTCCAGGAAGGCCCATTGCCCAGTCGATCAGTGCAGCAGCTCTTCCCAGTTCGGCGGGACCCGGCCGGCCGGCCCTGGCACCGGCTGGTCAGGCGGGTGATGCTGCGGCGCAGCCAGCTCCGGCCCGTCCATGCCCTCGTCCGTCCCGTAGTGGTAGAACCAGTCCTCGTCGGGCTCGTAGCTGCGCACGACCGGGTGACCGGTGTCGGCGGCATGGTGGCTGGCATGCTGCGACGGTGACGAATCACAGCACCCGATGTGGCCGCAGCGCGCGCAGCGGCGCAGGTGGAACCACCAGCCATCCGACGCCAGGCACTCGACACAGCCCGGCCCACTCGGCGGCACGGCGGGATCGATCTCGTCCGCGGCGATCATCGGCTCCTGCGCCTGGCTTTCATCCATCGAGGGGCAGCATAGCCCCCCGAGGGCTCATCCCACTGGGCGTGCCGTCAGCGGCAGGGTGGCACGCGCGGCCTCAGCCGCCTTCGCTGCGGGCAGACTTCTCCCAGACCGAGACGTGCTGTCGGCTCTCGCTCGTGAACGGACCCCGCGTCCATCCGTCCCAGCGCTCCCGGAGTCGCAACCCGGCCAGCTCCGCCATCAGGTCGAGCTCGGATGGCCAGACATAGCGAAATGGCCCCGACGAGTATTCGATCCTCCCGTCTCCGAACGTGACGTGGTGCGACCTGAGGCCCTGGTTCGCGACGTCGTACTCGTCGATCCCCCATCGCTCCTCGCTGAAGTGAAACGGCTTGATCGTCTCGCCCGGCGGCAGCCGACGGAGGTCAGGGATCATGACCTCGATCACGAAGCAGCCACCGGTCCCGAGCTGCGCCGCAACGGTGCGGAAGCAAGCGACCTGCTCCGCCTGGGTCGTCAGATTCATGATCGTGTTGAAGACGAGATATACCAACGAGAAGGAACCGTCGACCTGCGTAGTCGCGAAGTCGCCGATCGTCACGGGTACCGCCTCGCCGCCCGGCTTGGCTCGCAACCTGGCGATGGCCTCCTCCGACAGGTCGATCCCGTGGACCTCCACTCCGCGCGCCGCCAACGGCAGGGCGATCCGTCCGGTGCCGATGCCGAGCTCGAGCACGCGCCCTCCGCCGGCCAGCTCGGCGAGGAAGTCGACGACCGGATCAACGATCTCCGGACGGAACATCTCGTCCATCGACTCGTTCCATGCCGGCTGCATCGACTCATGGCCGTAGGCCTGATCTTCCATCCGGACCAAGTCTAGGCGGACGGCGTGGATCCCGAGCGTCTGCGACAGCGTCGAGATGCAACACATTCGACTCGTCGCGGTGGACCCCGTCTGTCCCGACCGGGCTAGCGGGTCACCTGGAAGGGTGCCGCGGCTCAAGCACGACAACCGCCGTACCGGACGGGCGGCGAGTCGCGTAGCCGTCGACGTCGTCCCCCATCTCGCGCCATCGTGCCCAGAGGCGCTCGCGCTCGTCGCCCCGTGCCGCACGCCCATGGATCTCGCGTAAGCCGTCGGGAAGTTCGACCGTGGCGTCTGGGTGCGCCTGCAGGTTGAGCCACCAGGCGGGCTCGGCCTCTGCCCAGCCGTTCATCGCCATCGTGACCACGTTCGGGCCGTCCTCGTAGTAGCCGAGGATCGCGCTGCGCTCCTTGCCCGAGCGGCGGCCCACCGTGGTGAGGCGCATCGTCCCCCATCGGTTCGGCTTCGGGGGCCAGAGGCCCTTACGGCCTCCAGTGAGCCGATAGATCGCGCGGTGAATCACCCAGGCCGAGACGACAACCCAGCGAGGCGGGAGTCGTGGAGATCGTTTCGGCATCGGTCACGGCTCATGATGGCACACCGGTCTCTTGACCTGACGACCACGGTTGACGCCTCGCCGATACAACTGTATGGTTGTATCCATGAGC
>JACDBS010000217.1 GCA_013694795.1 Chloroflexota bacterium
CGTATGCCTCCGTCGACGACGCGCGGACCGCCACCCCGCAGCCAGCCGGAGCGGCGGCCGGACTCCATCACGCGGCGATCCACGTCATTCGCGGCCCGACAGAGCCCGTCCCGACCGTATCCGCCGACACGGAGACGCGCTCGGTTGCGGTGGTTCGTCCGAGGCCCCGACGCGCCAGGCGGTCGGTACCGCTGGTCGCGCCCCTGGTCGCCGCGGGAGCGCTCCTGCTGACGGCGGTGGTAGCGGCCGCGACCTTCCTGCCGGCCGCCACCATCCGCATCACGCCGCGGACGGACCCGGTTGGGCCGGTAACGTATCGGATCACCATCACGGAGCCAGAGCGCGCCAGGGGCACGGTCGCCGAAACCGCCACGGTCACCGCCACCGGGTCGTACCCGATCCAGGCCGCAGCCACCGGCAGCGTGGTCTTCCTCAACTGGAACTTCGTGCCGGTCGAGGTGCCCGCCCGCACCCTGGTGGCGGCAGGGGCGCAGGCGTTCGAGACGACCGCCCCGGTCGTGGCGGGTGCCGGTGACCTGACTGGCGAGGGAACCATCCAGGCCGGCGAGGGGGCGGCGGGCGTGGTGGCAGCCGCGGTCGGGCCGGCGGCCAACGTGCCCGCGGAGGCCATCAACCAGGTGCTCGACGAGGAGACTGCCGCTCGCCTGCGGGGCTTCCCGAGCAACACGGAGCGACTCGTCGTCAACCCGGAGGCCACGGCCGGCGGGGTCAACATCACCGGTGTTGAGATCACGCAGGCCGATCTCGACGCCGCCGTTGCAGCCCTGCGAGAGGCACTCGACACCGGCGTGACCGATGCGCTCCGGGGCACGGGCGACGACCTCTTCGCGGACGCGGCGGAGGCACCCGAGCCCGTCATCAGTGGAATCGAGGGGCTCCTCGGCAAGCGCGACCAGGATCAGGCCGAGATCAGCGGGGAGCTCGCCTACGATCGTCTGTCCGTGGCGACGGACGAGGTCCGCGCCATGGCCGAGGAGCGATTCGCAGCCGACCGTGATGCTGTCCCCACCCGCGTCGAGATCGGCGAGGTGCGGCGGGAGGGCGACGCGCTGACAGTGGCCGTGACGGTGACCGGCAGCTCGACTCCCGAGATCGGACGGCGCGAGGTCATCGAGCGGGTGGCGGGCCTCTCGGCGGATGAGGCAAAGGCCGCACTGGCCGAACTGGGCGAGGCCACGGTCGACCTGTGGCCGGAGTGGGTCACATCGGTGCCTGAAAATGACTGGCGCATCGAGGTCCAGATCATCGGCGCCGGATCGTGACACGCATCATCGGCCTGGACCATGGCGCGAGGCGCATCGGCGTGGCGGTCGGTGACAAGGCGACCGGCATGGCGTTTGCTCGTGAAGCGATCCAGCGTCGCAACCTGAATGGCGATCTTGCCCTGGTGGCTGAGCTGTGCACCCGAGAGGCTGCCAGCCTGGTGGTCATCGGATTGCCGCTCAACATGGACGGCAGCGAGGGCGATCAGGCAGCGGCGGCACGCACGTTCGGCGCGGAAGTGGAGCGCATCGGTTTCGTGGTCGCCTTCGAGGACGAACGGTTGACCTCGTGGGAGGCCGGCCAGCTGCTGACCGAGGCCGGCCGGCGGCCTTCACGAGGGAGTGGCGAGCTCGATTCGACGGCTGCCCGCCTGATCCTGCAACAATATCTGGACCGACCCGAGGAGATTGAATGACCCGACGCCCCAGCCATTGGGAATACGAGGAGCGACGCAATGCACGCATCCGCCAACTGCGCGAGCAGCGTGAGGGACCCGTCCGCCGACGGCGGCGCGTGGAGCCGTTGCTGCTCGCGGCCTGGATCGCGGGGACGATCGCGCTGCTGGGCGTGGCGCTCGTGTTCGGCTTCAATGTCTTCTTCGCGCCGCGTGTCATGGCGTGGGTGGAGCAGAACCCGGGGGCCATTGAGCACGGCATCGTCCAGGACTTCGTGCAGTGGTATCAGCCCGAAGTGCTCGATGACGCGCCGGCCTCTGACGAGCAGCGCCGCGTGACCGTCGACGTCGTGACCGGGTCGACCGACACCACCATTGGCCGGCTCCTGTTCGAGCACGGCCTCATCCGGAGCGAGATCGCCTTCCAGTACGCCGTGATCACCGCCGGGCGCGAGGGCACCCTGGCGGCGGGTGTTTACGACCTCTTTCCGACCATGAGGCCGTCACAGATTGTCGCGACGCTCCAGGGTCAGCCGTTCGGCGACGTCACGAGCGTCACCCTGGTCGAGGGCCTGCGCCTCGAGGAGGTGGTGGCGGCCTTCGCCGCCAGCAGCATGACCATGAACATGGAGGAGTTCGCCAACCTGCTCCAGGCGCCGCCGGCGGACCTCCTGAACCAGTTCGACTTCCTCGCGGATCTGCCCGCGGGACGGTCGCTCGAGGGCTACATCCTGCCGGAAACGCTGGAGTTCGAGATCGGCTCCGATGCGCGCGAGGTCGTGGTGCGACTGCTCGAGCAGTTCGGTACCGCGCTGACGCAGGAGATCCGCGACGCGATCGCGGCCAAGGGGCTCACCCTGGACCAGGCGGTGATCGTCGCGTCCATCGTCGAGCGCGAGGCGGTCATCGACGACGAGCGCGCGCTCATCGCGGCGGTTTACACGAAGCGGTTCCTCGAGCCGGACAATGAGCAGACGGCCGGCCTGCTCAACGCGGATCCAACCCTCCAGTACGGTCTGACGACCGGGCAGATCCGGCCCGACGGTCATCCGCTCCTGGCAGGCACGGAGGGCGCCACCCTGCCGGTCGACGAGTGGGGCTCGGTCGACTGGTGGCCACAGCTCCAGGTCGGTGGCGGCGACGTCGCGCTGGAGGAGTACCTGCTCGGCTTCCAGACCTACACCCAGGCGGGCCTGCCGCCGATGCCGATCGCCGCCCCGCGCATCGAGTCGATTGCGGCCCTGGCAAGCGCGCCGCTGGACGAGGGCTACCTGTACTTCGTGGCCGGCTGCCCGGGCGGCACGCGGGACGGGTCTCACTACTTCTCGCGCACGAATGGCGAGCACGAGGCGCTCGTCGCTCAGGCGCGCGAGGAGTGCGCGGGCCAATGAATGAACGCCTGGCGGCGCTCCGCGGCCTGCTCGACACTCGTGGGCTCGATGCCATCGCCCTGTCGCGCAGCGCGAACAAGCGCTACTTCAGCGGCTTCCGACTGAGCGACTCCGAGGGACCGACCTCCGGCTGGTCGGGGACGCTGCTCGTCACGCGCGACGCGACCATGATCCTGGCCGACTCCCGTTACACGGAACAGGCTCAGGCCGAGGCGCCCGACTGGGAGCTGATCCCCACCGCGGGACGGATGGACGAGGAGCTGCCACCGCTCCTTCGGCGGCGCCGGGTCGAGGCGCTGGGACTGGAGGCGCTGGTCGTCAGCCACGCCGACTGGGCCGCACTGGCCCAGGTGGCGCCCGGTGTCGAGCTCCATGCCATGGACGAGGAGCTCATGCGGTTGCGGATCGTCAAGGCGGCCTCCGAGGTGGATGCCATCGGTCGGGCCTGCGCGCTGACCGATGCCTGCTTCGCGCACCTGATGGACTTCGTCAAGCCCGGAATGACGGAGCGCGCGGTGGCCTGGGAGCTCGAGTCATACTTCCGCGCCAACGGTGCGGAAGGGCTGGCCTTCGACGCCATCGTGCTGGCCGGGCCGCGCGCCGCCATGCCCCATGGTCGGCCATCCGACGCGGTTGTCGAGCGCGGCAACGTTCTTCTCCTCGACTTCGGCTGCGCGGTGGACGGCTATCGGTCCGACATGACCCGCACCGTGTTCGTGGGTGACGTTCCGGACCAGATCCGGCGGTCCCACGTCGCCGTGCGCGAGGCGCAGGCTGCTGTCATCGATGCGCTCGCGGTGGGAGTGAACGGCCAGGAGCTCGACGCCATCGCGCGGCGGCGTATCGAGGCGGAGGGGGTGGAGCCGTATGGGCACGGGCTGGGTCACGGCATCGGCCTCGAGACGCACGAACCGCCGCGGTTGCGCGCTGCAGAGGCCTGCACCCTCGAGGCCGGGATGGTCTTCAGCGTCGAGCCGGGGATCTACCTGCCCGGCGTGACCGGCATCCGGATCGAGGACATCGTCGCGCTGGAATCCTCGGGCCCGCGGCTGCTGACGACCTCGCCCCGCGAGGCCCTGGTCATCGGCTGAATTCCGGAAGGTATTGGCCATCAATCCATTGGTGACGGCTCCATCGCTCGCCCGGGCCTGGAAGGGTCAGGTAGGCACGCGGTGACTGATAAGGCGGCAATCTGTCCGCAGATCCAGACCAGAGGTCAAGTCGTGCGCTCAGCTCCGAGGCGACGAGGTGGCAGGAGCTGCCCAGATCGTCCCGACCAGTCACCCGGCGCATATCTGACCCGCTCGCGTAGCGAAAACCAGGCTGCGCGGTATCCTGATCGGCGCACCCTATCGGTCCGTCAACAGGAGCCACGATTGATCAGCACCGGCGATGTCAAGAAGGGCGTGATCATCGAGCTCGACGGGCAGCTCATGAAAGTCCTCGACTGGAGCCACATCAAGATGGCGCGCGGCTCCGCGCAGGTTCGGATGAAGATGCAGAACGTGCGCAAGGGAGACATCGTGGAGCGAACCTTCCAGGCCGGCACCCGCTGGCCCCGCGCACGGGTCGAGCAGCGCCGGGTGCAGTACCTGTACGCCGACGGTACTACCTACCACTTCATGGACAGCGAGACCTACGATCAGTTCGCGGTGAGCGGCGTCATGCTGGGCGACGACACGCGTTTCCTCGTCGAGAACACCGAGGTCTTCGTCAGCTCGCACGAGAACGAGATCCTGGGTGTGGATCTGCCGGTCACCGTCGACCTCACGGTGACGCAGACCGATCCGGGCTTCGCCGGGGACACCGCCACCGGGGCCAAGAAGGCCGCCACGCTCCAGACCGGGCTGGTGGTGCAGGTGCCGCTCTTCGTCAACGAGGGTGATCTGCTGCGGATCGATACGCGCACCGGCGAGTACGTCACCCGGGTCCAGTAGGGAAGTGAGCGTGGGAGCTATTTGTAACGAATCCGGTTACGAATAGGGATGGCAGACCAGCCCACCCTCTGGGATCAGCCGGACGAGCAGGCAGCGCCTGCGGCGCCGCGTCCCACCCCGCGCATCCTGCGCGTCACGGATCTCAATCGGCGTGTCCGCAGCCTCCTCGACGCCGACAGCATCCTGGCCGACGTCTGGGT
>JACDBS010000222.1 GCA_013694795.1 Chloroflexota bacterium
TGGCGCCGAACGTGATCGTGAAGTTCCCTGCCACGGTCGCCGGCCTGGCCGCCATGGAGGAGGCGTCGTACCGCGGCATCAGCGTCAACGCCACCGTTTCGTTCAGCGTTGCCCAGGCGCTGGCCGCTGCCGAAGCCGTGCAGCGCGGGATCGAGCGACGCGAGGCCGAGGGCCTGCCCACGGACGACATGGGCCCGGTGATCACGATCATGATGGGCCGCCTCGAGGATTGGCTGCGCGTGGTTGTCGAGCGCGAGGGCCTGGTCCTGGATCCCGCGGCGCTGGCGTGGAGCGGCGTGGTTGTCTTCAAGCGCGCCTACGCGGAGTGGCAGTCACGCGGCTTCCGTGCCCGCCTGCTGGGTGCCGCCATTCGTCATCAGCTGCACTGGTCGGAGCTCATCGGCGGCGATGTCGTGATCACCATGCCCCCGTCGTGGCAGAAGCGCTTCAACGCGTCGTCGGTCGAGGTCCGGCGCCGCATGAGCGAGCCGACGCCGTACGTGGACGAGCTCGCTCGCGCGCTGCCGGACTTCGTGCGCGCTCACGAGCCGGACGGCCTTTCGGTTGCGGAGTTCGACACCTGGGGTCCGACGGTGCGCACGTTGCGCGCGTTCATCGCCTCCTACCACGAGCTGCTGCACCTCGTATCCGACGCGCTCCTGCCGAATCCCGACCAATGACGCGCCTAGCGCCCGGCGAGCCGGTGACCCCCGAGGGCGCCGGCTGGCGCTACCTGTCATTTGCGGTGCACGACCTCTCCGAGCCGACGACCGTCGGTGGCGAGGGCGTCGAGACCGCCGTGGTTGCCTTGGCCGGTGGGCCTTTCCGGGTCGGCGACCTTGAGCTGCCGGGTCGCGCATCGGTCTGGCAGGGGTTGCCGTGGGCCGTCTACCTGCCGCCCGGGGTTGCCGCAACGGTGGGCCCGCTCGGCCAATTCGTGACCGTTGCGGTTACAAGTGCCCCTGGGTCAGGTCGTCGCACGGCGGACGGACCCGTCCGCATCGGTCCGGAGGACGTTCGCGTGGAGATCCGCGGTGCCGGCAACGCCACCCGCCAGATCAACCACATCATCACGCCCGACTTTCCGGCCGATCGGCTGGAGGTTGTCGAGGTCTACACGCCCTCTGGCAACTGGAGCAGTTGGCCACCGCACAAGCACGACACGGACGACATGCCGAACGAGGCGGTCCTGGAGGAGGTCTACTCGTACCGCTTCCGGCGACCGCAGGCCTGGGGCGTCCAGCGCCTGTACGGCGGCTCGCGGGATAGCCTGTATGTGGTCCGCGACGGCGAGACTGTGATCGTGGCCGACGGTTACCACCCGTTCGTGGCCACCCACGGCGATGACGCCTACTACCTCAACGCCCTCGCCGGCGACGTTCGCACCATGGCCTGCTCGTTCGACCCGAACCTCGCCTCTGTCATGGACGAATGGTCGTCTCTCGACCCAGATCCGCGGGTACCCCTCGTTGGTCGGTCGCACAGTGCGGAAGTTTGACGAGGATGCATACTTGTCGCAGTCCGTCGGCCGCACCCATCGAGGGGGAGTTCCATGTTGAATGCCGTGAACAAGCCGCAGCACATCCTCGTCGTCAACGACACCGAGGAGATTCTCGATCTCTTTCGCGACATCATCGAAGGCATGGGCCATCGAATGACCGCTTGGAGCTTCTCGCCGGACGATCTGGCAAAGGTCACCGCGATCGAGCCGGACCTCATCATCCTCGACCTCATGCTGGGTCCGACCGAGTTGCAGGGATGGGCCCTCCTGCAGAAGATCAGGATGAGCCCACCGACCGAAGACATTCCGGTGATCGTGTGCACCGCCGCCACCAATTGGGTCCGCGAGCAGGAAGGCTGGCTCGCGGCCAGCGCGGTGAAAGTGGTCCTGAAGCCATTCAAAGTGGCGCACCTCGAGCACGCGATCGAACAGGCTCTCCAGATGCCGCAGGTCACAGCGCCGGAAGAATTCGTCGAGGACGATTCGGTTTCCCACAAGGCCGTTCCGGCGCCGGAACCTCCGGACGGCAACACCCCAACGCGCACGGCGCACTGATCCGCGGCACGGGCCTTGCGATGGCGGGTCCCAGGCAACTGGGAGACGCAATGGACCGGCGGCTAATTGAGCTTCAGCTCCGGGCGGTCACGGTGACGTACCGCATCGAGCAGCGGCGTCGAGACTCTCCGACGATGGAGGGCTTTCGCGAGCGTGCCCGCTCAATCCTCCGCTCGCTTGAGGAGGAGGTCGGCCCGTACTCGGACCTCCAGGCGGCGCTTGCCGATGCCCGGCGTGAGCTCGATGGAGACGACGGGACATCGCCCAGCGGCTCCGGCGAACGCGTCATCAGCGAGTCAGCTCCTTGACGGCGCGAGCCAGCCGTCCCACCGGGCCTGGTTCCTCCTCCTCGTCTTGGGCAGCGGGCACTTGCCCCGTGCGCAGCAGGTCACGCTCGACCTGAAGCCGCTGTCGGTACAGGACCTCCCACTCTTCGTACGGCACGGTGAGCTCTGCCAGCCGCTGGTCGATTGCCTTTAATGTCGTCATTGCCTGGTCCGGATCATCCGGGTCGCGCAGCGCCCTGAGCGCATCCTCGACCTCCTGCGCCTCTTCGCTGGCCGTCAGATAGGCAGCCGTCTTCGTGAGCCGATCGGCGACGGCCGCACGGGCGCGGGCGACGGCCTGCTTTGATCCTGCGATCGCAACGTCGGAAGGGTGAATGGTCACCTGCAGCGACGCTGCGCGCAGCATGACGATTCGATCCGGCACCAGTCGCCGCACGCTCTGACCGCCGACCAGCGCCAGCAGGCGCGACGGTGCCTCGAGGACGCGAGGTGCCCGCGCGCGGGACATATCCAGGCCGGCAGCCTCGATCGCTGCCTCCAGCTCTCCCACGACCTGTTCGTACCCATCGGGCTTGATGACGATGGGAATGTGGGCGTCCTCCCAACGCTTGATGATCGTGCGTAGCTTGAAGATCGGCGCCACCACCAGCAGGAGCAGGATCACGAGCGAGAGGACCGCGGCGTATGGGTAGCCGCGCAGGACCTGGAGCGCCTTGCCGCCGATGCCTGGCGGTCGATCGGCCGGATCCATGAGGAACAGGCCGCCGGCACCGACGGCCATGGGGAGGACGATCGCCAGGACGAGCATTGCCAGGCGTATCAGCTTTTCGTCGATGAAGTCGGGAGCCGGGACGAACGCGATCAGGAACGCGCCGACGTCCGGAAGGATGACGCCGATGACGGTGACGACCCACAGGATCGAGCCGAGCGCGACCCCGGCGAGCAGCAGCTGCTTGCGCTGCGGGACGCGCCCGAAGAGCAGGATCGTCGCCCACCCGAACGCCATCTGGACGATGCGACCGACCTGACGGCCGATGAAGGCGAGGAGGGGTGCGAAGAGGGCCACGCCCGTCCGAGTGGCAACCGCCATGCCACCTGGTCCGCGTCGGCTGAGGGTCGATGGCGGTCGACCCGCGCGCCGGGCTCGCGCTGCTGGACGAATCGGCGGAGATTGCGGAGTCACACGGCCTCACCGAGCAGGGGGGTTGGGTCGACCTGGCGCGCGCGGAGACGATGCTGATCACCGGCGACTGGGATCGAGCGCTGGAGGCGGGGGAGCGAGCCATCTCCCTGGGCGAGCGCTACGCCTACGAGCGCCTGGTCTTCCGCACCTGGATGGTGGTGCTGCCCATGCTGGCCGAGCGGCGCGACCCATCATGGCTCCCGCGTCACGAGCGCTGGTGGACCGGCGCGATCTCGCACTTCCCCTCGACGCCCTCCCCGTACGGAGTGGTGCTGACCGCGGCGACGCGCCTCTGGATGGCCCGCGCCCGCGGCGAGCCACTGGACGGGGCGATCGAGCTCCCCGAGGAGGTGCCGCCGTTCAGCAACCCGCACTTCCTGGCAGCTCGCGAGATCATCGCGGAGGCGCTGATCGCCACCAGAGACCTGAATCGCGCGGCAGCCGTGGCGGGCCAGGCTCCCGAATCCGACGCGACGCCGCTCATGCGCTCATCGCAGGCGCTGATCGGTGCATGGGTCGCATCGGCGTCAGGGGATCTCGACCACGCATCGACCCTTGCGGCGGCAGCAGCGGAGCACGCGCGCGCCATCGGTGCCACATGGTGGCTGAGCAGGGCCCTGGCCGTCAGCGGCGGTCCAGCACCTCGACCGGAATGACGCGGAGTCGTGCGCCGCTCGTAATCGGCAAATATCCCGTCGATGGCACCCGACCCGCGCGCCCCGCTCGTCCGGTAGCCTCGCGCCTCGTGATTCTCGCCCCACGGGCATAACGGACAATCAGTGAGCCGTTACGCTCGCCCCGAGGCAATCCCGTGCGCGAGCGAGCATCGGGCGAAGAGGAAGCGGCTCGGATGGACCTGGGACCTGGCCGTTCGTTCCGGTGGCAGGCAACCACGAGGTGCGCCGCGCTTGCCTGCACGCTGTACGCTCCGCGTGAACCCACGGAGGACCGGGATGCTCTGCGCGTCGTGCGGGACCGAGAACCGGACCGGCAGCCGCTTCTGCGACAACTGCGGCGCCGCGCTGGCCTCCGCATGCCCGAGCTGCGGCGAACCCAACCGATCCGACGCGCGCTTCTGCGCCAGTTGCGGCCACGCCTTCAGCACCGATGCGCCTGCAGCGGCA
>JACDBS010000234.1 GCA_013694795.1 Chloroflexota bacterium
CGGCGCTTCCGACGCCGCCGGGCAGCGCTCCTGCGAGGCCGCCCAGCTTGGCGACCGTCGCACCGGTTCCGGCGCCGACTCGCCCCTCCAGCTCGCCCTGATTGCTCTCGGCGGCCAGGGTTGCGGCGTAGCCGGCATCGGCATCCGGGAATGCTTCGGGATCGCCCACGCCGAGGTCGAAGAGGATGGCCGACGGCACGATCGGAACGGGGCGAATCCCCGTCGCGAAGCCGATCTCCCGCTCCGCCAGGCGGCGCATGACGCCGTCGGCGGCGGCCAGGCCGAAGGCCGAGCCACCGGCCAGGCAGATGGCGTTGACGCGCTCGACCAGGGCGGTGGGCCGGAGCAGATCCGTCTCGCGCGTGCCGGGCGCCGATCCGCGCACCTCGACGCCCGCCACCGCACCCTCGTCCGACGGCAGGACGACCGTGCAGCCGGTGGCGCACTCGGCATCGGTCCAGTGGCCGACCCGTATGCCAGGGACGTCGCGCAATGTCAGGTGAGCCACGGACCGATCCTACCGGAGCTGCTTGTTGCGCTGAGTGCATCCATCCACCAGGCAGCCGCCCAAATGAGCCTCCCCGAGGTCAGATGTTGCATGGTGGCGCAATTCTTGGACCAAATCGGCTCCTGGTTGTCAGTTGGGTGCGTAGAGCGCAACTCGGCAACCGCGGCCCACCCGGCCCGAGGCGGGCGATGCTGCTGCGGCGACGTTCCTCGGCAGCTCAGCGTGCGGCTCACGCCCGCGGTCCCGATCTGCCCTGGCAAGCCCGAAACTCGATCTGCGATCATTGGCGCATGGCCGAACTGGGCGCGCGAGAACGCGCGAAGCTCCCTGATTCCGCCTTCGCCTACGTAGATTCGGCGGGGCGGCGCAGGTTGCCGATCCACGACGACGCGCATGTTCGCAATGCCCTTGCCCGATTCAACCGCATCCTGTTCGAGGACGAAGGCGAACGCGATCGAGCCCGCACCCGGCTGCTGAAGGCCGCGAAACGCCACCGCATCGTTCCGGTCGGCTTCATCGAGGGACAACTGCGGCCGAAACTGCCGACCGGCCAGCTCACGCTTCTGTTCGCCGATATCGAGGGGTCAAGCCAGCTCCTCGCCGACCTTGACGACCGACACGGTTCCGTGCTCAGCTCGGTGCGCCGACTCGAGCGGGCATCGGTTCGGCGTGCCGGCGGGTACGAGGTCGATGCGCGCGCCGACGAGTTCTTCGCCGTGTTCGAGCGGGCATCGGCGGCGCTCGACGCGGCAGTCGCCATTCAGCGTGCAATGGCCGACCACCCCTGGCCCGACGGACGCGACGTTCGCGTCCGCATCGGTCTGCATACGGGTCGTCCGACGCTCACGGCCAGCGGCTACCAGGGCATCAGCGTGCATGCCGGCTCGCGGCTGTGCTCGTGCGGCCACGGCGGCCAGATCCTCGTTTCGCGACCGGCACGCGCGGCACTCGCCCACGCGCCGGGCCTCGAGCTGCGTCACCTCGGTTCATATCGGCTGCGCGGCATCCCCGATGAGCACGACGTCTACCAGGCCATTGTTCCGGGATTGCGCGAGGGATTCCCGCCGCTGCGCGTCGACCTGTAGGACGCCGCTATGCGGCCGGCCAGCGCTGGAGGACGATCTCCGCATCGGAAGGATCCATGCGGTAGCCGCGGGCAACGGCGTCCCAGGTGATCAGGTCGCGGCGCGCCACGCGTCGCATCACCTTGTTCGGTCCCGCCACGATCCCGGCGAAGGCCGTGCCGGTCCGCTTGCCATAGCGGGCAGCGAGGGCCGCGTCGAGGACGAGCGCGGTGTCCTTCATGGACAGCTCAGCGACCTCGCGCAGAAGGCGACGGCTGTCAGCCCCACGAATGGCGTTGAGCACTTCTCCCAACTGCCTGTGCTGGAGTTCGGCCTGGTCGGCCTGGTCCGCCTGGTCGCGGACCGGGCCTCCGTGGTGTCGCTGCGGGCCCATCACCCATCGCCACGCGAGCGCCAGCAGCTGCTCCTCCGTGTCGGCCTCGAATTCGGAGCCTTCAGCACCCTCAGTGGCGCTGCGTCACCTGGGCCGTGCAGTCGGAGCACACCTGGTTGAGCCCTTCAAGCTCGCGCTGCTCGACCGGCTCCGCGTAATTGCGGCCGCAGTAGGTCCGGTGCCCGATGAGGCCA
>JACDBS010000237.1 GCA_013694795.1 Chloroflexota bacterium
GAGATCCTGGACCAGGAGCGCGCCGGCATCGAGCGACGCACGAAGGCCGCCGAGCAGCGTGCGCTGGACGCGCCACCGGGCGCGGACCAGGACCAGGCGCGGATGGCGGAGCAGGTCCTGCGGCGCACCGCCCGGCAACGGCAGGATCGCCTGGATGCGCTGCCGCCGAACCTCGCCGGGCGCATGCATGGCCTGAGCGAGTACGAGTTCATGGACGACGCCGCTCGCGACGCCTTCGCGGCACTGACCGGTGAGCTGCGCCAGCAGGTGCTCCAGACCTATTTCCAGGGGCTGAAAGAGGGCGTGCAGGGCATCACCCCCGAGGACCTCGACGGCCTGCGCGACATGGTCCGCGACCTCAACGGGCTGCTGGAGAAGCACGCCACGGGCGCCGATACCACGCACGAATTCGCCCAGTTCATGGCCAAGCACGGTCGGTATTTCCCGCCCGGCATCAGCAATACCGACGAGCTGATCGAGCACCTGCATCGGCAGGCATCGCAGATGGCGTCGCTGATGAGCTCGATGAGCCCGCAGATGCGCGACGAGCTGCGCGAGCTGATGGACGACCTCCTGCGCGACGACCGCCTCAAGATCGACATGGCCCGCCTGGCCGGCAACCTCCAGGCCGCCCGACCCGATCTGTCCTTCGGCGAGCCGTATCCCTTCGATGGCGATGCGCCGATGGGACTGGCCGATGCGCTGGCCGCCATCGACCGCCAGCAGCAGTACGACGCCATGGAGGAGGCGCTGGGCGCCGCCCGCGGGCCCGACGCGCTCGACAAGGTCGACGCCGATGCGCTGCGCGACCTCGCCGGCGACGATGCGATCGACGATCTCGAGCAGTTGCGCGAGCTGACGCGGGCCCTGGAGGAAGCCGGCTACCTCGACCGCGAGGGCGGGCACCTGGAGCTCACACCGCGCGCCGCGCGGAAGCTGGGCATGCGCGCATTGACCGACATCTTCAGCCGGCTGCGACGGGAGGGCTTCGGCGGCCATGCGCTCCCACAGCCCGGCCGCGGCAGCGAGCCGACCGAGGAGACGAAGCGCTACGAGTTCGGCGACCCCTTCGCCGTAGACATCAACCGCACCCTATTCAACGCCATGGCGCGCCAGGGTCCGGGCACGCCGGTGATCATCGGTTCCGACGATTTCGAGGTCTCGCGCTCCGAAGAGACCACGCAGTCGTCCACCGTCCTGCTGCTGGACATGAGCCGATCCATGTTGCTTCGGGGGTGCTCATCGGCGGCAAAAAAGGTCGCGATGGCGCTCCACACGCTCATTCACACGAAGTACCCGCGCGATCGGTTGTTCGTGGTCGGCTTCGCCTACTACGCCCGCCAGCTCAAGCCGGAGTCCATCCCGACGCTGTCACCCTACGAATTCGAGTACGGCACGAACCTCCAGCACGCGCTGATCATCGCGCGCCAGCTCCTAGGCCGGGGCAGTGGCGGCAACAAGGAGATCGTGGTCATCACCGATGGCGAGCCCACGGCTCACATCGAAAACGGCCAGGTCGAGTTCGCCTATCCGCCCACGCTGCGCACGGTGCAGTCCACGCTGCGCGAGGTGGGCCGATGCACCCGCGAGGGGATCGTGATCAACACCTTCATGCTCGAGCGGTCACGGTATCTATCGGAGTTCGTTGACCTCATGTCCCGCATCAACCGCGGGCGCGCCTTCTACGTCGAGCCCGAGCACCTGGGCGAGTACGTGCTGGTCGATTACGTTTCCAAGAAGACGAAGCGCGTCGCCTGAGCGGTATACCATCGGCTGCATGGAGCGCAGCACCGATGCCAGCCCGGCCCGCCTGCCCGTCGGCCGTTCCGGGCGCATCGAGGCGATGGCGCTGACCGCGGCCGGCGACCATGCGCTGCTGGTGCGCGAGACGGGTACCGATCACCGCGCGCGCGCCCTGTTGACCACCGACAAGCTGGCCGCCGGCGAGCGGCTGGTGGTCATGCCGCTCGACGACGAGGTGGAGGTGCGTGTCGACGGCGACGCGCTGGCGGTGTGGCTGGGCTCGGGATCCCTGGCCGACGTACCGCGCGAGCAGCGCCCGATGCCGACGACTCCGGTGCCGGTCTGGGCTTCGGTCATGGGCGGAGCGCTGCTGCTGCTGGTGCTCGCATTTGCCGTCATCGGTTCTGCGGTGACCTTCACCTGGCTGACGCGGCTGCTGACATGAGCGACACGGCGATCCGTGCGCCGGCGACCGGCCTGGCCGCGATGCGCATCGGCGTGGAGTTCGGTGATGCGGACCACTTCGCCGATTCATTCGCTCGGGCAATGGCACGCGGTGGAGAGCTGGGGGCGACCCTGGTTGCCGCGCTCGACCGCGGTGACCTGAGCATCCACCTGCCGCGTGTCGACGGTCCATGCTGGAACGCCGTCCCGCTCTTCCACCTGCACCGCGGCGAGACGCCCACCGACGCGGACTGGGCAACTACCAGCTCCATCCTCGAGAAGCTCGAGCGATACCGGTAGACCGATGGAGGACGAGGGGCGCCGCCAGATGCGGGCCATGCTGGGGCGATTCGCCACCGGCGTGACGGTCGTGGCCGCGCGCCATGGACCGTTCCTGGCCGGGATGACGGCCAACGCCATCGCCAGCATCAGCATCGATCCGCCGCTCATGATGGCCAGCATCTCGCGGCGGGCGGAGACGCACGGCGCGATCATCGGCTCGCATGCCTTCGCGGTCAGCGTCCTCAGCCGCGATCAGCGCGTCCTGGCCGACTGTTTCGCCCAGCCCACGACCGCCAACAAGCTGAAGCGCTTCTGCGACGCGGAGTGGCACGAGGCGGAGACGGGCTCTCCCATCCTGGAGGGGGCACTGGCTTTCTTCGACTGCCGCCTGACCGACCGCCACGATGGCGGGGACCACGCCATCTTCATCGGTGAAATCGTGGCAGCCGGGTATCGCGAGGATGCGGAGCCGCTCCTGTGGTACGCGTCGGGCTACCGCGAGCTGGCGGAGGTGGTCACGTGAGCCAACCGGCCTGGGAGCGGCTGCGGGCGGCGGATCATCGTCCGCTCCTGGTGGCCGGAATCCGGCGCGCGGAGGTGTCCCGGCTGCGCGTGGTGGACGGCGACCTGCCCGACCATGGGGGCGCGACGGTGTTCGACGCCTGGATGGTCGGAACCGGCGTGGTCGTGAGAGCCGCATCGGTCGAGGAGGTGGAAGTCACTCCGTGGGAAATTCGTGCCGGCGGACTGGTGGTCGAACGGTCCGACGGGCGGCTCGAGGCGCTGCTTGCCGGTGCCGGTCCGGTGATCGGGGAGGGCGAGCTGGAGCGGCAGGCATGCGCCTGCCGTGGCATCAGCGTGGATGCGGCGTATCGGACCATCGCCGCCGGCTGGGAGACGGTGGATGCTGTGAAGCGCGCGACGCGCATCGGCTTCGGTCCCTGCCAGGGGCGGCGCTGCGTGCCGTGGCTGGCCGACCGCCTGGAGCTGCACCCGGACGACCCGTTGGCTCAGATCACGCCGCGGCCACCACTGGTTCCGGTGCCGATCTCGGTGCTCGCCGCCTTCGCTGACTGACTCACCCGCAACCGCCGCGAACCCGCAAGCGGCCGGCATCTTTCGCGCCAGACATTCGCCGGGGGAGTGGTAACGGCGCCGGGGCAGGAAATCCGGGTCAACCATTCATCGGTAGACTCGTAGGGCCGAAGTTGTCGCCAATGTGGGCGCGGGACACGCTCGGAACGCGAACCACACCGCTCAATCGGTGACCAGAACTGGCCCTAAGAGTCCAGTTGTGAATACGGGGGTGGATTACGTATCGGGCCGAATCGGCCTTCGGGCCGAATCGGCCTTCGCAAGAGGCCGTCTCAGGTGATCGGCTCAGCCTTCGCCAGCTGTCCCTGGACGGCCTCCACGAAATCGGCGAAGTCGAAGGGCTTGCGGATCACCGGCGCGAGGGCCTCGAGCCGGTTGGCCTCCTCGTCATCGATGGCCGTCACGAAGATCACCGGGATGTCTCGGTACTGGGGACGCTCGCGCAGGGAGTGGACGATGGTGGAGCCGTACTCGTCGGGCAGGCGTTGATCCAGGATGAGCAGATCCGGCGTGACGGCCTCCTCCACGAGCGCGGTGTACAGCTCCTCGGCGTTGCCGAAGCCACGCGTGTCAAGTTCGAGCTCGGACAGCACGGCCAGCATCGCGGTGCGAATGTGCGGCTCGTCGTCGACGACCCAGACCCGGTGACCCATATTGCCTCCCGTTATGCGCCGATCGTGTCGAGCGCGTCGCCCATGATACCCAGCGCGAGGTCGACTTCCTCCTCGGTTGTCACGAGCGGCGGAATGATGCGCACCACCTGCCCGTACGTGCCGCAGGTCAGGAGCAGCAAGTTCCTCGCCATCGCCTCGGCCAGAAGCCCCTTGGCCAGGTCGGGCCGTGGCGTCAGCGCACCGGGATCGGCGAACTCGATTCCGATCATCATGCCCCGCCCGCGTACCTCGGCGACCGATGCGCGTTCCCGCGTCATCTCGCGCAGTCCAACCGCCATCCAGCCCGACCGCCGTTCAGGCGCAGATAGGCCGATGTATCGCGCAACTTTGGCGGGAGGTCAAACGTCTGAGAACGCACAGACCCCACCGAGCATGGGACGACCGAGAGACCGATGGCGAAGCTCAACCACCAGAAGCGGCACAGGCCGCGACCCATCACCACTCGCCGCCGCCACACCACCCTTCAGCGGGCACAGGAGCAGCGCAGCCGGCGTGACCTGGAGCGCTGGCGCAAGTCCGCGTAGCGGCCGGGATCGCCGCCGATAGATCGCCACAACATGGCGTGACCGTGGTCCCACGTCGCGCTGCGCCGATGTATCGGCCCCGATTCCGCACGACGGGTGCGCCGGCGCGCCGCTCACGCCAAGAGTGGGCCGATACATCGGCGTGATGCGGCGCGGACCATGCCTTCCGTCACTCCTCGCCGATGCATCGGCAACTGACCCGATCAGGCGATCCCGGTCGGGCCGTTTGCTTGTTAGACTCGCGAGGGCCCCCAAGAGCTCCACCGATTCCGCAGATTTGGAGCGCACGACGCCGATGGACTTCGCCCTCTCGCCGCAGCACGAAGAGATTCGCCGCACCGTGCGCGACTTCGCGGAGAAGCGGATCGCCCCGGTTGCCGATGAGCTTGAGCGCAAGGGCGAGTTCCCAATGGAGATCATCCGGGAGGCGGCGTCGCTGGGGCTGCTGGGCGTGCCCTACCCCGAGGAGATCGGCGGCACCGGCCTGGACAGCCTCGCCTACGCCATCACGGTGGAGGAGCTGAGCCGCGTGAGCGGCAGTATCGGGATCATCGTCAGCGCGCACACCAGCCTGGGCTGCAACCCGATCTGGCTGGCCGGCACCGATGAGCAGAAGGAACGGTTCCTGCGGCCCATGGCAAGTGGCGAGGTGATCGGCGCCTACGGCCTCACCGAGCCAGGCGCCGGATCAGATTCCCGGGGAACCCGCACACGAGCCCACCGTGACGGCGACGATTGGGTCCTCAACGGCGGCAAGCGCTTCATCACCAACGCCGGCGTGGCGGGCACCTACATCGTCACCGCGGTGACCGACAGGGAGGAGGCCAGCGGCAAGATCAGCGCCTTCATTCTCGAAGCCGATACACCCGGCTTTTCCATCGGCCGCATGGAGGAGAAGATGGGCCTCCACGCCAGCAACACTGGCGAGCTCATCTTCGACGACTGCCGCGTGCCTGCCGAGAACCTGCTGGGTGCGGAGGGGGAGGGCGACAAGCTGTTCCTCAAGACGCTCGACGGCGGGCGCATCGGTATCGCATCCATGGCGCTCGGGCTGGCGCAGGCGGCCTACGAGGCCGCAGCGGCTTATGCGAAAGAGCGCAAGCAGTTTGGGCGCGCCATCGGCTCCTTCCAGGGCGTGGCTTTCAAGATCGCCGACATGGCGACCGAGATCGACGCCGCACGCCTGATGACGTACCGCGCCGCCTGGCTGAAGGACGGCGGCAGGCCATACAGCACGGAGGCCGCGATGGCGAAGCTCTTCGCCTCCGAGGTCGCGTTCCGCGCCACGAATGCCGCCGTCCAGGTGCACGGGGGGTACGGCTACATCACCGAGTACAAGGTCGAGCGCTACCTGCGCGACGCGAAGCTGACCGAGATCGGCGAGGGGACCAGCGAGATCCAGCGCATGGTCATCGCCCGCAACCTCCTCGGCCTGCGCGCGATGTGAGGTATCCTCCGATCCCACGCAGAGGTTCCCCGATATGAGCAACCGAATCGACGAGCTGGACGCCATTGTCCGCCAGTTCGACCTCAATGAGCATCCCTTCTATGCCGAGTGGCGCGCCGGCACATTGCCGATCGAGCGCCTGGCCGAGTACGCCGACGAATGGGCGCCCTTCATCTCGGTGGTCGACCAGGGTTGGGATCGACTGGGATACGCCGCATACGCCGCCGAGGAGCGCGAGCACGACGCGCTCTGGGGCTCCTTCCGGGCCGCGCTCGGCGCGTCCGGCGAGATGCGCCGTCCGCAGTCGAAGACGCTGCTGGCCGTCGGAGAGCAGGCGTTCGCATCGGTCCCGGAGTCGCTTGGCGCGCTGTACAGCTTCGAGGTCCAGCAGCCGACGACTGCCTCGTCCAAGCTGGCCGGCCTGCGTGAGCACTACGCCGGCACTGTCGACGCCGATGCCCAGCGCTACTTCGTGGAGCACGCGGTCGAGACCGATGAGCCCGCCATGCTGGCCTCGATGATCGACAGGCTGTCCGAAGGCGAGTTCGCCCGCGCCAAGACGGCGTGCGCCATCTTCAGCGCCGCCGCCTGGGGCGCGCTGGACGGGGTCTACTACACCGACTAGCCGCGGCGGTTGCTGAACTCGACGGACCAGCGCCAGGCCGAGCCGTCGGGGGCGTTCCACCACGCGGTCAGGACGCCCGCCTCGCCGCCGGGCAGGATGACGATGACGCCGAGGTCGGCGTCGGTCGGCCAGCGGTCCTCGCGCTGAATCTGGTCGCCCACGATCGCGAAGCGGGTCATCGGAAGGTAACCGCCTTCGCGCGGTAACGGCTCGCCGCGCGCGACCACCAGGTCGTCGCCCTCGCGCACGGTGACCGCGACCTTGCCCGGCACCGCGTGCACCCACGCGACATCGGTCGGGTCGATGCGAGCTCGCGCGTGCTGGAGCCCGTTGGCGGCGGCCCCGGGATACCAGATCTCCCAGGTGTGCAGGTCGCTCATGGCCACGGTCGATTCCTCCATTTGAGTCGATTGATGAGCGGCCACGCCCGTTTTCGGGCCGGCCGTCGTTTGGCTCCGACTACGATCGCCTTGGCTTCAGGACCTGCGCCAGCTCGACGAACGGGTCCAGCGACGCCGGATTGGCCAGGGAGCCGCGCGCTGCTGCCAGGTCGGGCGGCGTTCCGGTCAGGATGTGCTTCACGGGCACTTCCAGCTTTTTGCCCGACAGCGTGCGCGGGATGGCCGGCACGGCGATGATCTCGTCGGGTATGTGCCGCGGAGACAGCGAAGAGCGCAGGTCGGCACTGAGGCGGGCACGAAGCTCGTCCGAGAGCTCTGCCCCGTCGCGCAGCGCAACGAACAGCAGCAGTCGGTCGCCGGTATCGAGATGGACGACCAGCGAGTCGGCCACCGCCGGATCGGACTCGACCACGGCATAGAACTCGGCCGTGCCGATGCGCACCCCGCCCCGGTTGAGCGTGGCGTCCGAGCGGCCGCTGATCACGCACGAGCCGCGATCGGTGAAGGTGATCCAGTCCCCGTGCTGCCACACGCCGGGCCACTCGGAGAAGTAGGCCGATCGATAGCGCTCGCCCCCCGGATCATTCCAGAACGAGACTGGCATCGACGGCATCGGCTTCGTGATCACCAGCTCCCCCTGTT
>JACDBS010000248.1 GCA_013694795.1 Chloroflexota bacterium
GCCGGGGCCCTCGCCGCCGCCGTAGCGCAGGTCGCCGGCGATCGGCAGGCCGAGGTAGGCGAGGTGCGCGCGGATCTGATGCGTCCGGCCCGTCAGCGGCCGCAGCGACAAGAGCGCGTAGCCGCCCCCCGCACCGATCTGCTCGTACTCGGTGACCGACTCCCGGCCGCCGGCCACGACCGCCATGCGCTGGCGGTCCCGCGGGTCTCGACCGATTGGCGCCTCGATCCGGCCTCGCGGCGCCGGCGCCTCTCCGCGCACGAGTGCCAGGTACTCCTTATCGATGGTGCGGTCGCCGAACTGGCGCATGAGCACCGCCTGCGCCTCGTCCGTCTTGGCCACCACGATCAGACCGCTCGTCTCCTTGTCGAGCCGATGCACGATGCCCGGCCGTCCGACCCCGGCGATCGAGCCGAGCGGCTCGCCGCGGTCGCGGGCGCGTCCGAGCAGGGCGTTGACGAGCGTGCCCGTGCCGTGCCCGGCCGACGGATGCACGACCAGCCCGGCAGGCTTGTCGACGATGAGCATCGACGCGTCCTCGTAGGCGATGCGCAGCGGGATCGACTCCGGCTGCAGCGACTCGTCCGGCGGCGCCGATAGCTCCACGCTGATGCGCTCACCGCCGACGAGGCGATCGCTCGATCGGCGCCGTCCTCCATCCACGAGCGCACGACCGTCACCGATCAACCTCTGAGCGTGCGCACGGCTGATGCCGGCGACGGCCACCACCGCGATATCCACCCTGCCGGCTAGGGCCTCACCCTCGACGGTGCGCTCGGTCTCGGCCCTCAACGAGCTGTCTCGCGCCTGCTGTCGGCGAAGGTCAGATAGAGCACCAGCAGCCCAATTCCGACTACGACGGCCGAGTCCGCCACGTTGAAGGTTGGAAAGCGGACCTCGCCGATCCCGACGCTGACGAAGTCGACGACGTAGCCGAGGCGCAGCCGATCGGTCAGGTTGCCGAGCGTACCCGCCAGGATCGTGCCCAGGATGACATGGATCAACGATCCACGGTCACGGAAGGCGCGAAAGAAGTAGGCGATCATCATCAGCGCCAGGATGGTGACCGGCAGGAAGATCCAGATCGCGCCGGGGAAGAGGCTGAAGGCAGCCCCGGTGTTCTGCACGTACCAGATGCGGCTGAGATCACCGATCACGTCGTGGCTTTCGCCAAGCGGCATGCCCCGGACCACGAGCAGCTTCGTCGCCTGGTCGGCGACGTATAGGATGGCGGCCGTGCCCGCAACCACGAGCGCGGGCCTCAGTGACGCGGCGCGTTCGGTGCTGGCCTCCACCGTCTCACTCTAACCGACCCATGCGGATCAGGCGCGAGCCACCGAGAGTTCGATCTCCACCCCGTCGAGCACCGCCGTCTCGCGCTGATCGGCGTCAGGCAGGGACGCACCCGGCTCGAGCAGCAGGGCCGTCGCAAGCAGCTCCGCGGTCAGCCAGTCACGGTGCGGGGCCAGTCGCTCGATGGTGGAGGCGTCCGCCCCCACCGAGACCCGCACGCGATCGCTGATCTCATAGCCAGCGCTGCGACGCAGGGCCTGGAGCCGATGCGCCACCTCGCGCGCCAGCCCCTCCGCCGCCAGCCGGTCATCGACGATGGTATCGAGCGCGACAAGCAGGTCGCCGTCCTCGGCCACCTCGTGGCCCGGGCGGGCGCGGGCAGTGAGCTCGAATTCGTCTGGCAGAAGTGTGACTCCGCCGGCCGACACCGTCCCGTCCTCGTGCAGCTCCCAGGCCCCCGATCGCGCCCCGGCCATCACGCTCGCGACGGCCTTCCCGTGACGCGGCCCGATCACCGGCAGGAGCGGATAGAGGCCGCGTTCCACCATCTCCGACTCGTCGCCGATGAGCTCCATCGAGCGGACGTTGAGCTCGTCGATCACCTCGCGCGTGAGCTCGTTGGCGACCGCCGGGTCCGGGCTGATGGCACCGCGCGCGGAGGCCGGCAGCTTGACACGGACCGCTCGCAACGGCTGGCGCGTGCGGATACTGGAGGCGGAGCGGGCCGCGCGTCCGAGCGCGACGATGCGCCGGGCCAGGCCCACCGCAGCCTCGATCGCGGTGTCGCTCAGTCCGGTCGGCGTCGGCGCATCGGTCAGGTGCACGCTGTCCGGCTGGGTCGCGTCGACGGTCGCGACGAGGTTGTCCCACATGGAGTCGGCGATGTGCGGCGTGATCGGCGCCATCAGGCGACAGACCGTGGTGAGCACCTCGTGCAGCGTGGCGTAGGCGGCGCGCTTGTCGGCGTCCAGCTCGCCCTTCCAGAAGCGGCGGCGGTTGCGTCGCACGTACCAGTTCGAGAGGTCATCCACGAAGGACTCGATCGTGCGCGTGGCGCGCATGGCGTCGTACCCGTCGAGGGACAGCCTCACCTCGCCCACCACCGCGTCCAGGCGCGACAGGATCCATCGGTCCAGCAGCGTTCGCGCGCCGGCGGCGCCATCGGTCTGATCCGGCGTCCAGCCGTCCAGGCGGGCGTAGGTGACGAAGAAGCCGTAGGTGTTCCAGAGCGGCAGTCCGAAGCGACGGACGACCTCGTGCGCCGGCCCATAGCCGAAGCGCAGGTTCGTCGCCGGATTGGCGGCAGCGTACATCCAGCGCATGACATCGGCCCCGATCCGGTCCGCGGCCTCGTCGAATGGAATCGAGTTTCCCTTCGACTTGTGCATCTCCTCGCCGTTCTCGTCGAGGAGCAGCGCGTAGCTGAAGAGGGTCCGCATCGGCGCCTCGCCGGTCATCACCGTCGACTCGGTCAGGAGGGCGTAGAACCAGTTGCGGAACTGCCCCGGGAAGGACTCGCTGGCCCAGTCGGCCGGATACCACTGCTTCCAGTACTCGCGGTCGGTGTTCCACCTCAGGGTCGAAAGCGCCACGATGCCGGCGTCGAGCCACGGGTTGCCGACATCGGCGGTGCGTCGCGCACGCCCACCGCAACTGGCGCACGAGATCTCGACCGCGTCGACCCAGGGCCGATGCGGTGAATGGCCAGCGAACGCCTCCCAGCCTGCGACCGACCGCTCGCGAAGCTCCTCCTTCGAGCCGATGACTTCCCAGCCATCGCACTCGATGCATTCCCAGATGGGCAGCGCCAGCCCGTAGTAACGCTTCTTGCTGATCATCCAGTCGCCCATGTTCTTCAGCCAGTCGAGCTCGCGTTCCTCGAGACCAATCCCCCCCGGCAGCCAGGTCACTGCCCGCGTGGATTCACCGATGGGCTCACGCAACGGGTCCATGGCGATGAACCACTCGTCGACGAGCCTGAAGATGAGCTGCGTGCCACAGCGCCAGCAGTGCGGATACGAATGCGCGTAGCTCTCCTTCGCCACGAGCAGGCCCTTGCCTGCAAGATCGGCGACGACCGCGCGCGCCAGGTCCTCGGCCGGTTCTTCCGTTGCGCCGGCGTAGCGACCGGACTGCCAGCCGAAGCCCGGACCGAAGACGCCGAATTGATCAATCGGGTCGATCACCGCAAGGTTGAAGGCCTTGCTCAGCGCGAAGTCCTCCTGCCCGCAGCCCGGTGCGACGTGCACGATGCCGGTGCCTTCGGCATCCGACACCTCGTCCCACGGGATCACCCGATGGGCGACGCTCGCGGCCGCCGGCAGCTCGTCGAACGGTCCGGCGTACGCCAGGTCGACGAGGTCGGAGCCGGACGCCTCGCGGAGCACAGCCGCGTCGCGTGCAACGCGCTGCTTGGACCCAGCGCTGATCCACCATGTGCGCCCGTTCGTGCCCTCGATGAGCTGGTAGGTCAGGTCCGGATGCACTGCGGCCGCCACGTTGCTCGACAGCGTCCACGGCGTGGTCGTCCAGACCAGGAGGTCCTCGTCGGGGTGCCCGGCGCTCGTGATCGGGAGGCGCAAGGTCACCGACAGGTGGCGGACATCCCGGTAGCCCTCGGCCGCCTCCATGTTGCTGATGCCCGTCCCGCAGCGCGGACACCATGGCATCACGTCATGGCCGCGGTAGAGCAGATCGCGTCGATGACACTCGGCCAGGAACGACCACACGGTGTAGTTGTTCTCGTCCGAGTTCGTGTAGTAGCTGTTGTCCCAGTCCATCCAGTAGCCGAGCCGCTTGCTCTGCTCGGTCTGGAGGGCGGCGTACGTGTCGACCCACGCCTTGCAGCGCTCCACGAAGCGGTCGATGCCGTACTCCTCGATCTGGCGCTTGTTATTGAAGCCCAGGTCGCGCTCGACGTTGACCTCGATCCACAGGCCCTGGCAGTCGAAGCCGTTCTGGTAGCGCTGCCTTTCGCCGAGCATCGTGTGGTAGCGCTGGTAGAGGTCCTTGTAGGTCCTTCCCCAGGCGTGATGGACGCCCATCGGGTTGTTCGCCGTGATGGGCCCGTCGATGAAGCTGAACCGCTTCTGCGCCCCCTCGTTGCGCGCCAGGTAGCGGGCCATGGTGTCGCGCTCCCGCCAGCGTTCGATCACCTCACGCTCCAGCGCGGGCACGTCCAGCTTGCTGTCGACCGGTTTGAACAACTCGTTCGGTGCTCTCTGATACAACGAAACCCGCCCCGGACTCCGGGACGGGAGGAATCTCCCGCGGTACCACCCGCGTTCGACCGATGGTCGCAGCGACCCGGCGTCGTGTCAATTCAGCCGCCGATGAGCGCACGACCGATGAAGACCGATGCGGCGAGCCCGCCGGCAACCACGACCCCCACGATCCGTGGCCACCACGCAAGCGCCAGGAGGGCGCCGACCGAAGTGGCCGGACCCGCCAGCACCAGTGCGAGGGAGGTGATGCGCGCAAGGTCGGTCCCCGCCTCCGGCATGTGCCCGGCCGCAATCCCCACGCCCCACGCGGCGCCCGCACCGAGCAGGGGCAGGAGTACGAAGGCCGCCCGCGGCCGCGGTCGTCGCAGGAGGACGCGAATGAGCCGCGGCCACAACCTGCGGCGCGGTACTTCGGGCGGCGGTTCGAGGTCCGCTTCCGCCGGCTCGCCGACCGCCGAGG
>JACDBS010000251.1 GCA_013694795.1 Chloroflexota bacterium
CGGCGCTCGGCCGAGGCCCTCTCAGTCTATGCCTTGTTCAGCGTCGGTTACTCGCCGCTGAGCCACACGGTCTCGAAGCTCTCCGATCCGGTCGGGTTGGGCTCGTAGCCCTGGACCACATCGGTGAACGCGAGCGCGGTATCGCCGTGCGCGAGGGTCACGAAGCAGACGTTCTCGTGGATGAGCCCTGCCACGGTGGCCCAGGCCTCGCCACGTGCCGTCTCGTCGAGCTCGGCGTCCGCGGTATTGATGGCCTCCTCGAGACCTTCGACATCGCAGCCGAACTGGGCCGCCGGCTCACCCTGGCTATAGCCGAAGTGAACGCCGTACCAGTTGGATGGATCGTCGTAGTCACCGGTCCAGCCGAGGAAGTGCAGGTCGTAGAGGCCGTTCTGCGCGTCGTCCAGATAGCCGGGGCTGTCCCAGATATCACTGTTCGGAACGACCACGAACCCGACATCCTCGAGCATCTGGCTGACCGCCTCGTGCAGGCCCTTCGGGTCGGGCATGTACGGACGGGTCACCTCGGTCGGATACCAGAAATGAACGTTCGCGGGGTTGTCCGCGCCGAAGCCGGCATCCTCGAGGAGTTGACGAGCCGCATCCGGATCGTATCCGAGCACGTCAACGCCGGCCTCAACGGCCTCCGCCCAACCGCTGGTGGTCGGCATGAACGTATCCGCCGCTGATCCGCGGCCACCGTAGAAGGCCTCGATCAGCGCCTCCTTGTCGATCGCCATCTCGATGGCCTGGCGAACGGCAAGATCCTTGAGCGGCGACTCTTCGCCTCCGTAGCCTTCGGCCACGGCGCTTTCAGCCGCGACCGCGTTGTCGCGGGCGACCGGGTTGAGGCCCAGGTACAGGCTGTTGAACGACAGGCGCTCGACGAGCGTGAAGCCCTCGCTCTCGACCGTTTCGTAGTCCGCCGGGTTGACGAGGTCATAGCCCTGGACGCTGCCGCCCTGGAGCGCCTGCAGACGCGCGGCCGGATCCGCGATCGGGCGAATGATCAGCCGGTCGAGGTAGGCCGGGTCGCTCCAGTAGTCTTCGTTGCGGGACAGGGTCGCGCTGTCGTCGGGGATGTAATCCTCGAGGACGAACGGACCGGTGCCACCCTGGACCACATCGGTGCCCAAGGTGCTGGTCTCCGCATCATCCGCGTTGGTCGACTCCAGCACCGCCGGGCTGATGATGCTGAATGGCGTCAGGGTGATGCCGAAAATGAAGGTCGGGCTCGCCTCTCGGAGGGTGAAGGTGACCTCCAGATCGCCGGTCGCCTCCACGCTGGTGATGAGGTTGTCCGGCCCGAAGCCGTCCATCAGCGCGCCGTAGTAGTAGGCGTCGCCCTGGAACTCCTCGGAGAAGTTCTGCAAGCGGTCGAAGTTGATCTTCACGGCTTCCGCATTGAGCGGCGTCCCGTCGTGGAAGGTCACGCCCTCACGCAGGGTGAAGACGTACTCGGTGTCGGCCGGCTCGCCCGTCCAACTCTCGGCAAGGACGCCGACGACCTCGTTGGTGCTGCCCGGCGCCAGGTCCACGAGGGGCTCGTAGATCTGCTGCAGGATTCGGAACGACTCGCCGTCGCTGGTAAGGGCCGGGTCAAGGCTCGCAGCCAGGCGGGGACCGCCGAAGACGAGCGTGCCTCCGGGCTGTGGCTCGCCGGTGCCGCCGCCGTCACTCTCCGACGGGTCGGGCGCTTGACTCTCCGTAGTCGGTGGCTCCGTTGCCTCGCTGGCCGACTGGCTGGTGCCCTGCTGCCCGCAGGCAGCCAGGACGAGTGCCAGGACGGCCAGGACGGAGATCCATCTCCAGTTGCGCATCCATGCTCCTCCAAGAACAAAAAAACGATTGGTGCCTTACGCGGACCACGGCTCCCGGTGGTCCGGGGCTGATCCTCGATGAAATGGCCCGCTAGTTTCGCACACTCTCGCGAAATGAGGAAGGGCCGCGCCTCAGGTGGTGGGCGCCTCGGGCGTCGGCGAAGGCGCCGACGCCTCAACTGCATCGGTCCCACCCGGAAAGACGTGGCGCAGGTCGGGGCGGCGGGCGGCGGCGGCCTCGTCCAGCCTGCCGACCGGCGTGGTCACCGGCGCGCGCTTGATGGACGCCGGGTCGGAGCCTGCCTGCTCCGCGATCTCGCGCATGACGCCGATGAAGTGATCGAGCGTCTCGAGGCTTTCGGTCTCGGTCGGCTCGACCATGAGCGCCTCCTCCACGATGAGCGGGAAGTAGATGGTGGGTGGATGAATGCCGCGGTCGAGGATGGCCTTGGCGATATCGAGCGTCGTGACCCCGTGCTCACGCTTCTGGCGCCGCCCGCTGAATACCACCTCGTGCTTGCTCAATCGGTCATAGGGCAGGTCGTACACGTCGTGCAGCTTCACCCGCAGATAGTTCGCGGCCAGCACCGCGTCCTCGCTGATCGTGCGCAGACCCCCGTCGCCGTTCGAGCGGATGTAGGTGTAGGCCCGCACGAACATGCCGAAGTTGCCGTAGCAGCTGCGCACCTTGCCGATGCTCCGCGGCCGATCGTCATCGAGCGCGAACCGGGCGCCGGGGGTGGAACGGCCGGCGCGCGCGTTGGCGCGGACCTCCGCGGCGTCGCCGGAGACCAGCGTCGGCATCGGCGCGGGAAGGAATGGCTCCAGGCGCTCGCTGACACCGACCGGACCGGCACCGGGGCCTCCCCCGCCATGCGGCGTCGAAAAGGTCTTGTGCAGGTTGAAATGCATGATGTCAAAGCCCGCCTCGCCCGGGCGGAAGCGGCCCAGGATGGCGTTCAAATTCGCGCCGTCCATGTAGGCGATGGCCCCGGCCTGCTTGACCGCCGCGATGACCTGGTCGACCTGGTCTTCGAAGATGCCGAGGGTGCTGGGGTTCGTGATCATCAGGGCCGCCACATCCGGTCCCAGCGCGGAGCGCAGGGCTCCAAGGTCGATCCCGCCGCGCTCGTTGGAGGGAATGGTGACGGCCTGGTAGCCGACCATGGTCGCGGTCGCCGGATTCGTGCCGTGCGACGAGTCCGGCACGAGCACCTTCGTGCGCTGCTCGCCCTCGCCATTGGCACGGTGGAAGGCGCGCGTCATGAGCATGCCGGTCAG
>JACDBS010000007.1 GCA_013694795.1 Chloroflexota bacterium
ACGCACCGCAACGCGAGGAGGTGCTGCCCGCACTGTTGATCGCGAGCTGATCAGATGTCGTCGTGAGAGTGCGCTCGGCGGCGTTTCTGTTACACCACTTGACGGGACGCGGCCGAGCCACCTCGCCCCGTGACAATGGATCCCGTGGGAACTCTGTCGCGACAGCGCGTCACAGGGCCGATGCATATCATCTTCACCGTTCTCATCCTCGGCACGCTCGTCGCCTGTCAGCCCGCCGCGCCCGAGACGGAGATGACCCTGCACGGGATCGCGCTGGCCGGCCCGGTGTGCCCGGTCGTCACTGACCCGCCCGATCCCACCTGCGACGATCGGCCGGTCGTCGGGGCCCAGATCGTCATTCGCAACGAGGCGGAAGCGGACGTTGGGCGAGTGAGCACCGGGGACGATGGACGATTCTCGATCGAGCTGCCGGCCGGCCGTTATGAGCTGGTGCCGCAGCCGGTGGAGGGTCTGATGGGGACGGCCGCGGCGATCGAGGTGGTCGTCATCGACGGGCAAGACCCCGACGAAATCGTGATCAGCTACGACACCGGGATCCGCTGAGGACTAACGCTGGGGCCCATCGCGCGTTAGTACCGGTAGACCGGACACTGCGTTGGCGGCTTGGCCGCCAGGGCAGCCGCAGTGTCCGGTATCTTGCTGCCCGGAGATTTTCAGCCGTTGCGCTCGTGCCAGTCGGGGTCGACCGGCGCGGTGGGTCCAACGTCGCCGAAGGTCGGCACCAGGACCCATCCCATGACGCCCATGGCGATGGCGAAGATGATCAGCATCACCGCTCCCGCCGGCTCGTATGCCAGGAACCAGTACACGATGGCAGTCACGAGGATCAGGGCTGGGAGCGCGATGTACTTGATGAGCGTCATGCGCGGATGATAGCGAACTCAACGCGGCGGCCGGAGGACTGCGCAGCGGTCACAAATCTCTGTAAATCTATGACTTAGACGAGCCAGCCGCAGTCGGTTCGGCTGACCGGGCCTGCGTTTGAGTCGGAGCGGACCGGGCGGATTCCATCTTCAGGAGCATGAGCCCGCACCAGGGGTCGCGAGCCGACGGTCTGGTCCGCGGCCACCAGCGTCGCGCGGCGGACACGTGCGTCGGTGACCGCAGGACCGACGTCGGTCGATTCGGGCAGGGTTACTGCCGTGGATGAGCCACCGGTCGCCGCGCGCGCGGTGACCACCGAGCCGTCAGGGTAGCTGAGCCACATCCCGCGCATCCGCGCGATGAAGTGCTCCGGCATGCCGGGAACGAGCATGTCGACCATGCCGCGGCCACTGCGCCGATAGCCGCGCGGGCGCTCGTCGGCCCGGACCCGATCGACGAAAGCTCGTTCCATCAGTTCTTCGATCGCGATGCGGATGGAGTCCGGCGCCTCCACCACCGTTCGCCCGTCGCGGAACGTCGCCCGGCCGACGACCTCGGAATCCCCGGCGTCGCGCCGGACGCTGAGAAGCTCATAGGCGAGCGTATCCTCGGTCCGCGGGTCGGCGTGCGGGTCGATCATGGCCGGAGGATAGCGCAGCGGGGTGGCGCCGCGCGGCCCGCTGCGGCGTCGCGCTCCTCGGCTAGAATCCGGGCCAATGGACAGCAGGAGGAGCCGGTGAGCGAGGTCGACGAGAAGCCCTACCGCGAGATCGTATCGGCGCAGGACCCCGCGCAGGTCGACACGTGGGCCGCGGACCTCTTCATCGACTTCGCCAAGCGCCTGGGGGTCGGGAGGGCCATCGCAGCCTTCTGCGAGGCGACGGGGCTGGACGCGCGCGGATTCCAGCGCGCCTTTCTGGTGGGCGGGGGTCCCGACCACGTGGTGGGAATCGACACTGCGGGATCGCTGGCGGCACCCATCTTCGAGCTGCCGAAGGCGATCGCCGGCCTACGCCGCATTGACCCCAACGCACAGGCCAAGCTCATCGACTTCCTGGTGCACCACCGAGAGGTGATGAGCTACACCGCCTGACGGCGGCATATCAATCGGCCTCGTCCGTAGCCGGCGAGCCGGCCCGCATGATCGCGATTGCATTCTCGATCTTGAGCTTGGTGATGGTCAGGTGCTTCGCGAAGTTGGCGCGGTTGACCTCGGGGATCTGCGCCATGAGCTCCGGCTGGCGCAGGATGTCGACAATGTCATCGACACCCTCGGCCAGCTTGGAGCGAGCGCCCATCAGCGCATCGTCGGCGGCCCTGCTGGCGGCGACCTCGCCTGCCACCGTTCTTGCGCGGCGACGTGGCGCACCCTTGCTGGTGCCCTCGGGTGATTCTTCCGCACCGGTGCCGGTGATGATGCGCAGTCTGGCCAGGGTGAGATCACCGGCCACGATTCGCTTGGCGAGGCGGCGTCGCTTGCGCTCGTCGCCGATCTTCATCAGCTCATAGGCGTGACTGATCGTGTCTTTGCGCAACGACAGGAGCTCGCGAATATCGGCCGGTGCGTCGGACAGGCGGAGCCGGTTCTCGATGTAGCCCTTGTCCTTGCCAACTTTCTGCGCCAGCTGGCGCACCGAGTAGCCGAACGTTTCCGTCATTTTGCGGAACATCGCCGCTTCCTCGAGCGGCGTGACATCCTCGCGCTGAAGGTTCTCGATGATGCTGACCTCGAGCGCGGTGCTCTCGTCGAAGTCGACGACGATGGCGGGGATCGTGTCTCGCCCGGCCATGCCCGATGCGCGCCAGCGCCGCTCACCCGCGATCAGCTCGAACTTTGCCCCATTGGGACGAACGAGAATCGGCTGAAGGACTCCATGCTCGCGGATCGAATCGGCCAGGTCGGTCAGCGAATCTTCGTCGTAGGAGAGACGTGGCTGCGCGGGGTTCGGAAGGATCTTGCCGACCGGCAGCTCGCGCAACTGTGCCTGTGTCGCGCGTGACTCGATGAGCGACACGATTCCGGGACCGAGGTCGGTGGCCTGTGCCTCGTCGAACAGGCGGTGAATGTTCTCGCGGAACGCGGGGCGCTTACTAGCCAAGTTCGATTACCTCCTGGGCCAGGTCGCGAAACGCGCGGGCGGCAGATGAGTTGGTTGCGTATTCGGTTACCGGTTTTCCCGTGAGCGGCGCCTCACCCAGCTTCACCGTGTTTTTGATCATGGTGTTGAAGACGCGGTGATCGCCAAGCTGCTTCAGGTTCTCGAGCATCTCCCGAGCGAGGACGGTCCGTCCGTCGTAGAAGGTCGGCAGGAGTCCGAGCACCTCGAGGTCATGGTTGAGCTTGATCTTGATGGTGTTGATCACCTTGATGAGCGCGGTGAGGCCCTTGATGGCGTAGTACTGCGTCTGGACTGGGATGATGACCCGGTTGCTCGCGACCAGCGCGTTGATCGTCAGCAGACCCAACGTGGGCGGCGAGTCGATGATGACGACATCGAACTGGCGATCGGCCCAACCGGACAACGCATCACGCAGGACCATCTCGCGTCCAATGGCGGTGAAAAGCTCGACTTCAGTCGACGCGAGCTCGAGAGTTGCCGGGGCGGCCCACAGGCCCTTGGTGTTGGTCTCGCGCACGACTTCGTCTAGTGAGACGCGGTCGTCCGACAGGACATCGGCCATCGACTGCCGCACGTCGGAAAGGGAGATGCCAAGCCCCACCGTGAGATTCGCCTGTGGGTCCATGTCGACACAGAGGACCCGGTATCCCAGTTCTGCCAGCGCCCCGCCGAGATTGATGGAGCAGGTCGTCTTGCCGACGCCGCCCTTTTGGTTCGCGATCGCTATCACCTTGGTCAACGGATCACCTTCGTGCAGCTCGGGCGGGTGTGGATGGACGTCACGGAGACTGCGTTGATGATAGGCGAGGGTCACGTCATCGGTCCATCCGAGTTATCCACAACGTGGAGAAATGTCGATGTCGTTGTGCAAAGACAGGCGTCTATACTCCGAGTTGTCCACCATCGCTTCTCGGGCCCGTAGCTCAATGGTCAGAGCAACCGGCTCATAACCGGACGGTCGCAGGTTCGATTCCTGCCGGGCCCACCACCACCGGCAATGCAAAGGAGTGCGTTTCGTGTCGACCGCCGACAAGCTGGTGCGCCTCAATGCGATACGCGAGGACGCGCGCCAGGGTGGGGGAGCGAAACGATTGGAGCAGCAGCACGCGCGCGGCAAGCTGTCGGCGCGCGAGCGGCTGGACCTGCTGCTCGACGAGGAGTCGTTCACCGAGCTGGACGCGTTTGTCACGCATCGAGCCACCGAATTCGGCATGGATGAGGAGCGCTACCTGGGGGACGGCGTGGTGACCGGCTTCGGTCGCATCGATGGCCGGCTCGTCTTCGTCTACAGCCAGGACTTCACCGTGTTCGGCGGGTCGCTTTCCGAGGCGCATGCCGAGAAGATCTGCAAAGTGATGGATCTTGCGCTCGAGAACGGGGCGCCGATCATCGGCCTGTCGGATTCTGGTGGGGCGCGCATCCAGGAGGGCGTGGTGAGCCTCGGCGGCTATGCCGACATCTTCCTGCGCAACACGCTGGCCTCCGGCGTGGTCCCCCAGCTCTCGCTGGTCATGGGTCCCTGTGCCGGCGGCGCCGTGTACTCGCCGGCGATCACTGATCTCGTCGTCATGGTGGAGGGAACCAGCTACATGTTCGTCACCGGACCCAACGTGGTGAAGACGGTGACGCACGAGGAGATCGATTTCGAAGGACTCGGCGGCGCGCGCGTTCACAACGAGTCCAGCGGGGTCGCGCATTTTCTCAGTCCGGGTGAGCCGCAGGCTCTCGAGCTGGCGCGAACGCTCATTGGCTACTTGCCGCAGAACAACGTCGACCTGCCGCCCCGTCACCTGGAATGGTCGCAACCGACGGTGGATGGCGGGACGCTCGACGCGTTGGTACCCGATTCTGCGAAACAGTCGTACGACATGCACACCGTCATCACTGGCATCACCGATGCGGATTCGTTCACCGAAGTTCACGCGCACTACGCGCGCAACATCATCTGCGGATTCGCGCGGGTCGAGGGGCGCAGCGTGGGGATTGTGGCGCAACAGCCGGAGGTCCTGGCCGGTGTGCTGGATATCGATGCATCGGACAAGGCGGCGCGTTTCGTCCGAACCTGCGACTGCTTCAACATTCCGGTCGTGACGCTTGTCGACGTGCCCGGCTTTCTGCCAGGTGTCGACCAGGAGCACCGCGGGATCATTCGCCATGGCGCGAAGCTCCTGTATGCGTACTGCGAGGCAACCGTGCCGAAGGTCACGGTCATCACCCGCAAGGCATACGGTGGCGCGTACGACGTCATGAGCAGCAAGCACGTGCGTGGCGACATGAACTTCGCCTGGCCCACCGCGGAGATTGCGGTCATGGGCGTCGAGGGCGCCGTCAACATCATCTTCCGCGACGACATTGCGGGTGCCGAGGACCCCGACGCCGAACGTGTGCGCCTGGTGGCCGAGTACGAGGAGCGCTTCGCCAACCCATACATCGCGGCTGCTCGGGGGTACGTCGACGAGGTGATCCTTCCGTCGGAAACCAGGCAACGCCTGGTGGGCGCGCTCGCCATGCTCGAGAACAAGCGGCAATCCGTGCCCGCCAAGAAACACGGCAACATCCCGCTTTGAGCCGGTTGCCGCGTTGAGCCGGTCGCCGTCTTTGCGCACGGACAGTTGGACGCCGCCCTTCCGTCGCCTGCTCGTCGCGAACCGCGGCGAGATCGCCATCCGCGTCATCCGCGCCTGTCGCGAACTGGGCATCTCACCGATCGCCGTCCATTCCGATGCGGACGCCGATTCGCTCCACGTGCGCGGCGCCGACCGCTCGGAGCGAATCGGTCCCGCACCGGCCGGTGAGTCCTATCTCTCCACGGCTGCCATCCTGGAGGCCGCGCGGTCGAGCGGCGCGGAGGCCATTCATCCCGGCTACGGCTTCTTGTCGGAGAACGCGGCGTTTGCTCGGGCGGTGGAGGATGCGGGACTCGTCTTCGTCGGCCCCTCGCCATCGGTTCTCAAGGCCCTGGGCAACAAGCTCGAAGCCCGCCGCTCGGCCGCCGCTGCCGGCGTGTCGATCGTGCCCGGCACGACCGTCGCACTGGAGGACGACGTCGGTGCGGTCGAGGAGATCGGCTATCCCGTGATGCTCAAGGCCGCAGCGGGCGGCGGAGGGCGGGGCATGCGGCGCGTGGATGACGCCGGCCAGCTTTCAGAGGCCATGGCCGCTGCGCGCCGCGAAGCCGCCTCCGCCTTCGGTGACAGCACGATCTACGTGGAGCGCCTCGTCGCCCCGGCTCGCCACGTCGAGGTCCAGCTGCTCGGCGACCGGCACGGCGGCCTCGCCGTCCTGGGCGAGCGCGACTGCTCCGTCCAGCGACGCAACCAGAAGCTCGTCGAGGAGTCACCCTCCCCGGCCGTGGACGCGACCACCCGCAAGGCCCTGTTCGAGAGCGCCCGACGGGTGGCCCGCACGGTCGATTTCCACAACGCCGCCACCGTCGAGTTCCTGCTCGACCGCAATGGCGACCACTACTTCCTCGAGATGAACACCCGCCTCCAGGTCGAGCACGGCGTCACCGAGCTCGTCACCGGCCTGGACCTCGTGGTGTGGCAGATCCGCGTCGCGGCCGGTGAGCGGCTGCCGCCGGAGGTACTTGACGCGCCGCGCAGCGGGCACGCCATCGAGGTGCGGCTCTACGCCGAGGATCCGTTCGACGGCTTCCGGCCGACATCCGGGCGGGTGACGGCTTGGCGCATGCCCGAAGGTCCCGGCGTTCGCGTCGACGCCGGGATGGCCGAGGAGACCGACCTGCGCCCGGAGTACGACCCGTTGCTGGCCAAGCTCATGGTCCATGCCGTCGACCGGCCGTCCGCCATCGGTCGTCTGCGGCGGGCGCTCGACGAGACGCTCATCGGCGGCCTCCAGACCGATGCCGGCTTCCTCCGCTGGCTGGTCGATGACGACGCCTTCGCCGGTGGGCGCTATGACACCTCGATCATCCCCGAGCGATGGGGGAGCGGGCCGGAGC
>JACDBS010000045.1 GCA_013694795.1 Chloroflexota bacterium
GGCCGCCTGCTCGTGAACGTGCCGGGCGAGGGCGAGGGGATCATCGGCATCACCCGTGCTCACCTGGAGGAGGACACCGCGCGCATGCAGCACGCCGGGCGGGGATACAGCGTCGTCGATTTCAACCGCGCCGGCGTTCCGCTGATGGAGATCGTGACAGAGCCCGACCTGCGCTCGCCGGCCCAGGCGCGCGCCTACGGGGAAACGCTGCGCGAGCTGCTGCGCGCCATCGGTGCCTCCAATGCCGACATGGAGGCCGGCTCCATGCGGATCGAGGGCAACGTCAGTATCAGACCGATGGGCGCCACGACCTTCGGCACCAAGGTCGAGGTCAAGAACCTGAACAGCTTCCGCTCCCTGGAGCGGGCGCTCGAATACGAGGTCGCCCGCCATACCGATGCGCTCGACCGCGGCGAGACGCTGATCCAGGAGACGCGCGGCTGGGACGAGGAGGCCGGGCGCACCATCCTCCAGCGCTCGAAGGAGGAGGCCAACGATTACCGATACTTCCCGGAGCCGGATCTGCCGCCGCTGCGTCCCTCGGAGGCCTGGGTCGCCGAGTTGCGTGCACAGTTGCCCGAGCTGCCCGCGCAACGAAGAGCTCGTTATACCGATGCACTGGGCCTGTCGGCCTACGACGCCGGCGTCCTGACCGCCAATGCGGCCCTGGCCGCCTACTTCGACGCGGTCGTTGCCGCGGGCGTCGCGCCCAAGAGCGCAGCGAACTGGATGACCGGCGAGTTCAGCCGGCTCCTCAACCAGCACGCCGCCGATGGACTGCGTGCGGACCGGGTCGCGCTGCGACCCGAGGGCCTGGCGGAGCTGATCAGCGCCGTCGGGGACGGGGTTGTCTCGGCAAGCATCGGCAAGGCGGTCCTGGCTCTGGCGTTCGAGAGCGGCGAATCCCCGATGATGATCATCGAGCGCGACGGGCTGGGGCAGGTGTCGGACGCCGGCGCCATCGGTGCCGATATCGAGGCGGTGCTCGCTGCATTCCCGGATCAGGTCGCGGAGTATCGGTCCGGCAGGCAGCAGGTCTTCGGTTTCCTGGTGGGCCAGGTCATGAAGCGCACCGCCGGGCGCGCCGACGCCCGCCTCGTCAACGCCGAGCTGGTGCGCTGGCTCGCTGGCGAGTAGCAAGGGATCTCACGCCAGGATCGCCCGCCGTACGGGTCAAACGACCCCGGAGCTCCCGGCACGGTAGGGCTCCGATGCTGAATGACCCGTAGTACGGTCGAACCGCGGATGAGCCGGCGTCCCTCCGTCCCTTGACCCGTGGTGCGGGTCAGTACACTCGTCATGCCCGCATGGCACGCGTCGTGCGTCCACATCGGCGCCCGCCCAGCGCTACGAGGAACCTTCACATGCGAATTGCCCAGGTCGCGCCGCTCATTGAGAGCGTGCCGCCGCAGGGTTACGGTGGCACCGAGCGCGTCGTCAGCTACCTCACCGAGGAGCTGGTGCGGCAGGGCCACGAGGTCACGCTCTTCGCGAGCGGGGACTCAACGACCACCGCCGAGCTGGTGGCCTGCGCGCCAGAGGCCCTTCGGTTGGACGAGAGCGTCGTTGATCCGATCGCGCACCAGATCTACGAGCTGGAGTGCGTGGCGGCGCAGGCGCATCGGTTTGATGTGATCCACTGGCACCTTGACTACTTTCACTTTCCGATGTCGCGGCGCCTGGGTGTCCCGCAACTGACGACGCTCCATGGGCGCCTCGACATTCCCGACATTCAGGCGGTCTACACCGAGTTCCCCGATATGCCGGTGGTGTCGATCTCCAATGACCAGCGCCAGCCGCTGCCGCAGGCGAACTGGGCCGCCACCGTTCATCACGGCATGCCGCCCAATGAGCTCGTGCCACGGGCCGACGTGGGGGACTACCTGGCCTTTCTGGGACGCATCTCGCCGGAGAAGGGCGCCGATCGGGCGATCGAGGTCGCCCGACGCACGGGCATGCCGCTGCGCATCGCCGCCAAGGTGGACGATACCGATCGCGAGTATTTCGAGCGCGAGATCGAGCCGCTGCTGGGAGGTGCTCACGTCGACTGGGTCGGCGAGATCGGTCCGGACGACAAGAACGAGTTCGTCGGACGGGCACGGGCACTGCTGTTCCCGATCGACTGGGCGGAGCCCTTTGGACTGGTCATGATCGAGGCCATGGCATGCGGTACGCCGGTCATCGCCTATCGAGCCGGATCGGTGCCTGAAGTGATCACCGATGGCGTCAGCGGGTTCATCGTGGAGGACATCGAGGGTGCGGTGGAGGCGGTCAACCGACTCGGCGAGATCGACCGCGCCGCGGTCCGAGCGGCCTTCGAGGACCGATTCACCGTCGAGCGCATGGCCCGCGACTATCTGCGCGTATATGAGCACTTGGTTGGGGCAGACCCGCATCGGTCGCCGGTCGCTCTACCTGTCGGTGCGGGTGCCACCTCACCGTCACGCGCCACACCGGAGTCGTAGCCGCTCGCCATATCGCCTCCGTATCACCGGAAGCCGGCGCGCGCCCCGAGCACGGTGCGGAGGGCGTGTACGCTGAACGGTAATGCCCATACCGACCAATGAGCTCGCGGGGAAATGGGACGACCCCGGAGCGTCCCCAGCGGCCGCATCGACCACCGTGGCCGGCGCGGGAGACGATGCACACCGTGGCGCGGATGTCGCGCTGATCGTGCTGGCCCTGGGCCTGACGATGGTTACGGCGATCGTGGCCGCAAGCCCGGTGGTCGCGGCGGCCATCGTCAACAATCGGTTCGACATCACCATCGTCACGGCCGCGCTGCTCGTTTCCACCGCGGTGGCCGCCCTTGGCTGGGCCCGCGGCCGTGTGATCAATGATGCGGCGGCGCTGCTGCGATCATCGGCCTTTGCGGTGCTGGCGATGCTCAACGGCCTGACCCTGCTGGTCGCCCTGACCGGGGCCGATGTGGCCCTCGGCGCGACCCTCGACAGCCCCGGCCAACTGCCGCTCTTCGCCGGCATCGTGGGTCGCGGCATGGCCGTCGTGCTGCTCGTCGTCGCGGGCTGGCTCACCCTCAGCCGCGGCACGCCGGGCATCCGGCCAATGCTCGTGCTGGCACCGGCGGCCGTCGTGCTCATGGTGCTGACCGTCGCCGCGGCCGCACCCCAATCCATCCCGCAACTGGCGCCGCCGTGGGCGCTGGCATCCATCGTCGCGGATCCCACGGCCCGTCTCCCGTTCGGCGCCGCGCCCGCGCTCGTCGTGATCAACGGCGTCATCGGCGTCGGGTTCCTTGCCGCCGCTCTGCTAGCGCATCGGTCATTCCGACGCAGTGGACGCGCGGGCGATGCGCTGTTGGCGGCCGGGCTGCTGGTCGCCGCCTTCAGCCAGGTGCACAGCGGCATCCACCCCGGGGCGTACTCGGGCGTGGTGACCATTGCGGACCTGCTGCGGCTGTCCTTCTACGGGCTCCTCCTGATCGGGGTGGTGGCAGAGAGCCGTGACGACCTCGCCGACCTTCGCGCGGCGACCATCGAGGTGCGCCGCCTGGCCGAGGCCGAGTTCGTGGCCGTGGCTCTCGAGGAGCGCGCGCGCCTGGCGCGCGAGATCCATGACGGCCTGGCGCAGGACCTGTGGTACGCGAAGCTCAAGCAGAGTCGCCTGGCGCAGATCGGCGGCTTCGAAGGCGAGCGCCAGAGACTGAGCAACGAGGTCGAGAGCGCCATCGACAACGCCCTCGCCGAGGCGCGGAACGCGGTGGCCGCCATGCGCGAGGGCGCGCAGACCGGCCCGCTGCTCGACATCCTGCGACGCCAGGTGGAGGACTTCTCGGACCGCTTCGCGCTGCGGGCGGAGCTCATCGCCGAAGGCACCGCGAAGCTCGAGATCGGTCCGCGTGCCCAGGCCGAGCTGACCAGGATCGTGCAGGAGGCGCTCACCAACGTCCGCAAGCACGCCGACGCCACCGTCGTCCGGGTCACCGTCAGCACTGATGACCACCTGCGCATCACCATCATCGATAACGGACGCGGGTTCCACCCGGAGGAGGCTCCGGCCGGATTCGGCCTGGAGAGCATGCGGCAGCGCGCGGAGGTTATCGGCGCCCGGCTATCGGTAACATCGTCGCCGCAGGATGGCAGCCGGGTCGAGCTCGTCATGCCGCTCAATGGGAGGGAGGGGAGCGATGCGGGCTGAAGAACCGCTCCGGGTCATGCTGGTCGACGACCATGCCCTGATCCGCTCGGCCATCCGCCAGGCACTCGAGGCGCCCGACATCGATGTGGTGGGGGAGGCGGGCAGCGCGGAGGAAGCGCTCGAGATGGCGCCGCGCCTGCGTCCGGATCTGCTGCTGCTCGACATCGACCTGCCGGGCATGACCGGGATGGAAGCGGTTCGGGAGCTCGCCCCGCGCCTGCCCGCTACGCGGATCGTGATGCTCACCGCCTCGACCGATCGCCGCGACCTACTGGATGCGATGCGCCACGGCGCGTCGGGCTACCTGACCAAGGACCTGACCGGCGATGCGCTGCTGCGCGCCGTGCGTGGCATCCGGCGCGGCGATCTGCCCATGTCGCGCGTCCACGCCGCCCTGGTGGTCGGTCACCTGGCGCGCGGGGCTCGCTCGCCCGGCGCCGCGACGGATGAGATCGGGGTGCTCAGCGCGCGCGAGCAGGAGGTGCTGCGCCTGCTGGCGGATGGGCTGACGGATCGCGAGATCGCCGGTGGGCTGGCCATATCACCGCGCACGGTGGAGAGCCACGTGAGCAGCGTGCTGCGCAAACTCGGTGTGCGGAATCGCGCGGAGGCCGCCCAGCGCTACCGGTCGGGCTAGCGACGCTGGCCGGTGATGCGCCGCTTGAGGCGGCCCAGGAACCCTTCGCGCTTCTCGCGCTGCTTGACGCGACGCCAGGCCATCTCCTGGCCGACCGCTGCCTCGATGCCCCGCGGCGGCTCCTTGGCCGGGACCGAGTGGCGACTTCTGGCGATCCAGCGCTCGCGCTCGGCGGCGGCAGCCTCGTACGTCTCCTGCGTCAACGCCAGTGAGGCGAGATCAGCGGGGCGGCCGCTGCTCGCCCCACGCATCGCCTGCAACCACGCGTCGCGGGCGGCGATGTAGCGCTCTTCCGCTTCCTCGGGCGAGTGCGGTCCGACCGAGCGCTGGGCGCGCGCTGAAGGTTCGGCGGTGTCAACCTTTGCTGGAACGACGGGCGCGGGCGGGGCGGCGGCCTGCGTCTCGGGTGCAGGTGTCCGCCGCTTCATCCACGAAGCCCTCGTGTGGCTTCCGCAATCTCGGCGCGCAGCAGGCGGGGGCGGTCAACGTCCAGGCTCAACCCCTCGCCCTCGCGCAGGGTGAGGAGGAGCCGTTCGCCGGCGAGCGACAATTCCACGATATCGGTCAGTTGCACCGTCACCACCACCTGGCCCAGGTGGATGAGCCTCCGCGATGTGAGGTACAGGTTGCCCCCGTATCCCAGCGCGATGTCGCCACCAGGCGCCCTTAGGATCGCATGCGTACGCAAGTCGTGTACCAGCTCGCCCTCGGCGATGTGGCGACGAATGGCGTCGTCGGGCTCCAGGACCTGCATGGGACCGATGCGGAAGCCAGCGCGCGCAGCCGTTGCGGCCGCCTCGTCATCGGCGGCGCGGTTTGCTGCTGCAGCAGCGTCTCGCAGAGCGGGACCTTCCTCCGTAGACACATGGACGCTGTCGTCCGACGGGTCTCGATCCCGCTCTGCCAGGTGCATGAGGGGAAGGTAGCCCAGTGCATCGGTTCCCTGCATCGGGGGTTCTACGGATTGGTCTACTGAGCAACGCGTCCGTACCCGGCGCGCCGTTGCGTCAGGGTACGGAGACGGGGTTCCGTATCGCGCTCAGTAGGTCCACGGATGGCGCCTGCGGGCTTCTTGGCCAGAGTGCGGAGTGCATTCATCTGCATTACTCCGGGGAACTGTGCCCGGATCCTGGACAGAGGGGAATTAGAGGGAATCATGAATTCGTCGGGTGCCCACCGTCGAGCCGGCCGGCCCGTGCTCGTTGTACTTCAGCTCCTGGTATTTCTCACCTACATCTTCGGACCCACGGCCTCCCTGGCGGAGGAGCCGGTCCCAGATCCGAGCCCGACCGAGTCGACGGCTCCCGCGCCCGATCCGACGCCTGCTCCCGCGCCCACCCTCGCGCCCGCGCCCGATCCGACGCCTGCTCCCGCGCCCACCCTCGCGCCTGAGC
>JACDBS010000223.1 GCA_013694795.1 Chloroflexota bacterium
GGGTGTGACCGCCGCTCACCACCAGGCACAGGAGCGGAAAGTCAGGCTCGGCGGGCATGGGTGCATCCGCTCCCACATCGGTCAGCCAGTTGGCGTAGATGTGGCCCTCGATGTGATTGACGCCGACGAGGGGCAGGTCGTGGGCGACGGCGATCGCCTTGGCCAGGTTGACCCCCACCAGCAGCGAGCCGATGAGCCCGGGGCCGTAGGTCACGGCGACCGCGTCGAGGTCGTCCCAGCCGACCGCGGCCTCGGCCATGGCGGCATCGAGCGTCGGGACGATCCAGCGCAACTGCTGGCGCGCCGCGATCTCGGGCACGATGCCGCCGGTCACGGCGTGCAACGCGACCTGCGATGCGACCTGGTTGGCTTCGATGCGCCGCCCGCCGACGACGACGGCCACGCCCGTCTCGTCGCACGACGACTCGATGGCCAGGATTCGAGGGCCACTCACCCGGACAGGCGCCTGCGCTCGAGGTCGACCAGTTCGCGCATGCGCGGATCGGCAAGCGCCGGGGTGGTCATCACAAGCGCGTCCTCGTGGTCATCGGTGTAATAGCGTGCTCGGCGGCCGACGACCTCGAAGCCGAAGGTCCGATAGAGTGCCTGGGCGGCCTCGTTCGACGGGCGCACCTCGAGCGTCATGCGCGCGGCGCCGATGGTCACCGCCAGCTCGACGAGGTTGAGGAGCAGCTGGCGTCCGATCCGCTGGCGGCGCCAGTCGGGATGGACGCCGAAGGTCGTGATGTGCGCCTCGTCCACCATGAGCCACATGCCGGCGAACCCCGCGATCCGCTCACCGGCGCGCGCCACGAGGTAATGCGCCAGGCGATTGCCCTTCAGCTCCTGTTCGAAGGCATGGGCGGGCCACGGCGTGCTGAAGCTGAGCCGCTCGATCTCATGCACGGCGGGGACGTCCTCGGGCCGCATGGGGCCGACGACCACGCGGGCGGTCAGAGCCATTTCACCTGGCCCTCGTTGGCGGTGGTCATGCCGCGTGGCGCTCGCAGGTAGATCGGTTCGATGGTCCGCACGTCATCGCCGCCGGGATCAGCGGCGAGCCGCGCCGCGGCGCGGCGGGACATGACGCCCGCGGCGCGGGGTTGGCGCGCATCGGCGAGCCCGAAGGCGACGGCCAGCTCAGCCGGGGCAACCATGGCCACCTGGGGCAACGCGTCGCGATCGACGATGACCGGCGCGGACGCGTCGCGGGTAAGCATGTACGCCTCGCGCGCGCCTGCCCGCGCGATGGCGGCAACCGCGTCGACCTGGGCCTCCAGCCACGCCTCCAGGCTCGGGACGCCCACGATCGGGCGTTCGAGCGCCACCGCCAGCCCCTTGGCGAGCGCCATCGCCACGCGCAGGCCGGTGAATGAGCCCGGCCCGGTGCCCACGACGATGGCCGAGACCCGGTCCCAGCCACGCCCGTTGCGCTCCATGAGCTCCAGGAGGCGCGGGAGGATCTCGGCGGACTGCCGTTGAGCTGTGGTCCAGGCGACTTCTTCAATCACCGCACCATCCGGCTCCGCGAGCGCGAGGGACAGATCGGTCGATGCCGCGTCGATGCCGATGATCACGGGACGCCCATCGCCATGGCCGCCAACCGCTCATGCGCCGGACCGTGAGCCTCCCAGCGCAGCTCACGGACCGACGGATCAGGCACGGGCGCGAGGAGGGTGATCTCGAGCCGCTCGGCGGGGAGCCAGCCGGCAAGCCGGTCGGCCCACTCGACCACCACCACGCCGTCGGCTTGGCGCTCGTCGATCAGGCCGGCTGCAAGGGCCTCCTCGGGATCGCCGAGACGATAAGCGTCGATGTGATAGAGGCGCAGGCGCCCAATGTGCTCGTTCATGAGCACGAAGGTCGGGCTGTTGACGACGCTGCGAACATCGAGCCCGTCGGCGACGCCCTTGGCCAACTGCGTCTTCCCGGCTCCGAGCTCGCCGACCAGGGCCAGCACCGTGCCCGCGGTCGCGCCCCGTCCCAGGGCACGGCCGATGGAGCGCGTCGAATCGGGGCCGTCGCTGCGCATCGAGCCGCGCGGGAGGGCTGCGGCACCGGATCGGTCCATGGCGGCAGTATAGGAACGCGGCGCTCAGCCGCCGTCGCGTGGTTCCATGGCTTCGAGGTTGGCAAGAGGGACGATGGCGCTGCGACCATCCTCGAAGCTCACCAGGCCGGACCGGGCCGTCACGCCCGCGGGGGTCGCGTGAGGCAGGTCGAGCACACGGACGAGCTCGCCGCCCAATCCGGCGAAGGGTCGGCGATGCGCGATCACCCGATCGCCCACCCGCGCGAGCGCGCGCCTGGCGGGCGGCGGGTCCGCGTCATAGACGTAGATGCGCGCGGCGGCACCGAAGAGGCTCGCCAGGCGACCCTCGTGCGATTGGAACCAGGCGAACAGCGCGGCATCCAGTCCGACCTTGCCGAATCCGGAGATCATCACGATCGCAAAGTCGCCGCGCACGCCACCGACCTCGCGCCGCCGCACCTGCGTGGCCTCGAAATCGCGCAGCTCCTTGTCGAGGACCCCACCGAGCACGATGCCGGCCACGCCCATGGCACGCGCCCGCGTCAGCGTCTCGGCCGAGGCGCGCGACCCGCCGACCATGATCCGTCCGGTGGCACCGACATCAATGGCACCGGCACGCAGCTCCTCGCCCGGCTCGTGGACGGCCATCCGCAGCTCACCATGGACGGCGGAGCCGCTTCCCCCGACACCGGCGACGAGCGCCCCGGTGACGCGGATCTCGATGGCTTCCGCGCCGACGCTCGTGACCTCGCCGCGCACGTGGCCGAGAATCGGCTCGGTCGCGCCCAGCGGCGCGATGAGGGCGGTGCCATCGTCGGCGTCGTAGCCGAGGAAGAGGCAGGCATACGGGGCAAGCACCTCACGCCCGTCACCATCCTCCGCCAGCCTCTCACCGGCCTCGAGGACGGTCCCCGGTCGAACACTGAGCAGATCGACCGCCTCGGCGGCCGAGCGGCGCAGCCGCGACGCGACCTGTAGGCTGGTGCCGCCGCCAGGGGGACGGCTGGTGGCAAGCACCTCGGCCGGCTCGACGCCGTGCCCGATCTCGACCAGCGTCGTGGCACCGACCGGCAGGCGCACGCGATGCATGACGCTCACGCGATTCGCTCCGTCTCTCGCATGAGGGCATCCCGCCAGCCGGCAAGCACCGCGCGCCGGTCGTCGCCACGACGCGGCAACGTGATCGGCACGCCGCGCGCATCCAGGATGAGACCCACCGCCCCCCCGGTCGCGCGTGCCTCTATGCGCGAGGATCGACGAGGCGCTCCCAGGCTGACGCCGGCGGCAGGCTCAATGAGGAGCTCCGCCTCCTGCCCGCGTCCCAGCGGGGCCACCAGGAGCTGGCCCACGCGGACCTCCACCGGCGAAGGCGTGGGCCAGCCGGACCGATGAACGGTGACGCGCATGGCCGCGTCTCCGGGTTCTCCCCCGCGACACACCACGGCCGTGCCGAGCGGCAACAGGAGGTCATCCGCAAGGAGCGTCATCCCTTCACCAATCTCGTCGTCACCGAGCGAGCCGAGCGGGCCGAGCACCGAGCCGGAATCGACCGCCAGCTGGGTGATGCCGAGCGGTCGAACCCCGTCGAGCAGCATGCGCGCCGCCTGCGCGGGGTGCGGGGCGCCGGAAATCGTCAATCCGGCGCCTATGACGAGGTCGACCGGATCGGTCGCGGGGTCCTCGACCATGGCGCCGATCAGCATGCGGGCAGCGGCCTGGGTGGCGCTGAGCTCTTCGGGCGTCTGCGGCAGGCTGGCTGGCCGGGCGCGAAGCGTCTGGAGCACATCGGCCACCGCGGCCTCGTCGCCGGCATCCCCGGCCAGCCGTGCGACGCGCCCGGCGGCGCCGGCCATCAGCGTCGCGCCCGCCATGCCCCCGCTCGAATGCACGGTGGTCGATGTGGTGCCGTCAGCCTCGGCAACGACGCGAACGCCGCCCCGAGCACCGAGGTCCACGGCCAGCACCCGCAGCCCACCATCGGCCGCGATGGCGCCGACCGCATGCGTGAACGCGATCGTCGACAGGTGCGCCTCATCCTCGGGCGCCACGGATTGGCGGAGGATCGCCTGGAGCCGATCCCGCAGTGGTCCGGGCTCCTCGCGCCTTGCGTCCGGCCGGGCGTTGGCGACCGCCGACGCGGCCCCACCCTCGAACAGCAGCATGACCTCGTTCGTGAGTTGCGCCGAGCCCGCCCAGATGACGGGGCCGCCATCGGGCATCCGCGCCGATGCCACCAGGGCGGCCGCCTCCAACGCCCGTGGGCTGCGCGCGTCGTCGAACCCGCCGGCCACGAGCCATGCATCGACGTCGGCGGCCTGGAGCGTCGCGAGGCGCTCAGCCAGCGATCGGCCATCATCGAGCGTCACGAGCTCCGTCACCTGCCACCCTGCCGCCTCCGCGGCGCGACGAGCGGTGCTGCCCGAGAGCTCGCGCGAAACAGCGACGACCGCCAGGCGACCAGGCTGACGGGCGGTATGGCACTCGATCCGGTTCGCACTCGCCAGCAGCTCGTCGTAGCGGTCCGCCAGCCGGGGGTCTCCGGCCGCATTGAGCTGCCGGATCAGGCTGCGCCGCAGCTCTGCCGGACCCCAGGCGGTCGGCTGTGCCGCGTGCGCAACCAGGCGCCATCGGCCACGGACACGCCCGATGACACCGGCCTTGGCCCACGCCGAGCCGACGTCGACGAGCAGCGCGAGCTCGGTGCTGATTTCGGTCACGACACCAGCCCCAGCCAGTCGCCGATCAGGAAGGCGAGCCGGTCGACGAGCAGCACGAGACGCGAGAAGATCAGGTAGCCGAGCCAGCCGCCCAGGCCGGCGAGCATGAGCCAGCGTCCGGTCCCCGCAGCCGTGGCAAGGACTCGGCCGCGCGGGGCTCCATGCACGAAGCCGATGAGCACGAGGCCGCTGATGACTGCTGCGCCGGCCCCCGCCAGCGTCGCCAACGGCGTTGGTTCGGGCCGCGCCACCGCGGCGGCCAGCTGCG
>JACDBS010000112.1 GCA_013694795.1 Chloroflexota bacterium
TTCGACGACTTTCCTCCCGAGGTCGCCGATGTCGACGACGTCGTGATCGCGGCGTCGGTCGATGTCGAGCTGGTGGTCGCCGCCGAGCCCGACCTTGTCCTCGCCGCCGGGAACGAGTTCACGCCGACGGCGGTGATCGAGCAGCTCGACGCGCTCGGGCTCCCGGTGCTCGTCCTGTATCCCGAGACGCTCAGTGAGGTCTATGCCGATATCGAGCTGATCGGCGCGGCTCTGGACCGCCGGACGGAGGCCGCCGAGCTGGTGAGCGGCATGGAGGCTCGCGTCGCCGATGTGGTGGCGGCGGTCGCCGGATCGGAGCGGCCGCTCACCCTGTACGAGGTCTTCCACTCGGAGGGCACGACCTACACCGCCGGAGAAGGCTCCTTCCTGGCCTCGCTGATCGAGCTGGCGGGGGGGACTCCGGTCACCGGCGACGCGCAGGGAGTCATTGGCGCGGAAGACCTGGTCGCCGCTGACCCAGAGCTGATCCTCCTGGGTACGGCGTCGTACGATCCCTCGCTCGGGGACCCGGAGTCAGCGCTCCAGACGGTGCGCGCCCGATCCGGGTGGAGGGGCCTGGTCGCCGTTCGCGACGGTGCCGTGATTCCGTACCTGCACGACATCGTCACCACGCGCCCGGGGCCGCGCATTGTCGACGGCCTGGAGGCCCTCGCGCGCGCGATCCATCCCGAGGAGTTCGAGTAACGCCATGAGCGCCACGACCGTTGTCCGGCCGATCGCGTTTGGCCCATCACTGGGCCGGTCGACCCTGATCCTGGGCGGCGGCGGCGCGCTCGTCCTGCTCGCCGCCGGCACGGCCGTGGTTTCCGGCACCAGTGGCATCAGCCTCGGCGACGCGGCGGCCATCGTCCTGCACCGGGTGACCGGGATCGGACCGGTCACCTGGCCCGCTTCCGCCGAGACGATCGTGTGGGAGCTGCGTCTCCCCCGCGTGGTGGCCGGCATGGCGGTCGGCGCGGGTCTTGCCTGCGCCGGCACCGTCTTCCAGGCCCTGCTGCGCAATCCCATGGCCGATCCGTACATCATCGGCCCCGCCGCGGGCGCCTCGCTCGGGGCGGTGATTGCGCTGCTGTTGCCGGTCGCGACGGTGGGCTGGCTCGGGATGGGCCTGGTGCAGCTGCTTGCCTTTGCGGGAGGCCTGCTCACCGTGCTGGTGGTGTTCGCCATCGCTCGCGGACGTGGCGGCACGCCAGTGGTGACGCTGCTGCTGGCCGGCTACGCGGTTTCGTCGCTGCTCTCGGCCGGCGTGGCGCTCCTGATCTTCAACTCGGGCGAGCGCCTCGCGGCGGTCATCAGCTGGCTGCTCGGATCGCTCGCCGGGGCTTCGTGGCCGCGGGTCGGCTTCGCGGCGCCGCTCATCGTGATCAGCTTCTCGCTGCTTCTGCTCCGCTGGCGGAGCCTCAACGCGCTGCTCCTCGGCGAAGCTCAGGCCGCCCACCTTGGAGTCGATGTCGAGCGCGAGAAGCGGATCCTCATCGGCCTGGCGGCGCTGTCCACCTCGGCAGGAGTCGCGATCTCGGGCACCATCGGCTTCGTTGGCTTGGTGGTGCCGCACCTGGTGCGCCTGGCCATCGGCCCCGATCATCGGCTGCTGCTGCCGGCCAGCATGCTCTACGGCGCGGGGCTGCTGTTGCTGGCCGACCTGGGGGCGCGCCTGGCCGGTGGCATCCCGGTCGGCGTCGTCACGGCCCTCATTGGCGCGCCCTTCTTCCTGTGGCTGCTGCGACGCAGCGTCGTCGGAGTGCGGGTCAGCAGGTGACGGAGCCGGTCGTACGCCTCACCGCGGTCGATGCGGGGTATCGCGCCGCGGGCGGGGAGCGGCGCGTCCTCGAGCGGGTGGACCTCGAGTTGCGGCGTGCCGAGATGGTCGCCGTGCTCGGTGCCAACGGCAGCGGCAAGACAACGTTGCTCGGGGTCATGGCGGGCACGATTCAGCCGACCGCCGGGAGCGTCGAGCTGTACGGCCGCCCCATCGGGACCTGGTCGCGAGCCGAGATCGCGCGTTCGGTAGCGGTCCTGCCACAGTCGCTGGAGCTGCCTGCCGGCTTTCGCGTTTCAGAGGTCGTGGCCATGGGCCGGACGCCCCACGCGGGAAGATGGTTCGGCTGGGAGCCGGACGACCGACGAGCCGTCGCCGACGCCCTTCGGGACGCAGACGCCGAGTCGCTGGCGGACCGACCGGTCACCGAGCTATCCGGCGGTGAACGGCAGCGCGTGCTCGTCGCCCTCGCGCTTGCCCAGGAGCCGAACCTTCTTCTCATGGACGAACCGACGACGCATCAGGACGTGGCGCACGCCGCCTGGCTCCTCTCCAGCGTGTCGCGGCTCGCGCACGTCCGCGGTGTCACGGTCGTCGTGGTACTCCACGACCTTGTTCTGGCCGGCATGTGGGCACCACGGGTCATCGTGCTGGACTGCGGCCACATTGCCGCGGACGGTCCAGCTGAGACCGCACTCCGCCCCGAGGTGGTGCGGCGCGCGTACGGGGTGGCTGTCGAGACCGCCGTCACCGAGCAGGGGCGACGGATCCTCGTCCCGCACCTCCCCACCCTGGCGGGCGCGCCGTCCGGCGGCTCCACGTGTCCGCTGGTTGACACGATTGGTGTCCGGTCGAGTGTTGACGATCACCGAGCCGGCCGTCACTCTGACCGTCAGAATACGGATCGGAGCGGAAATGCCGCTGTGGGTCCGGGCAACGGAGTAAGAAACATGCCTGACAAGCGCCCGGCGGACGATCGGCTGCAGGAACAGTCACCTGCGCCGTCCGATGCCGACACCGATAGCCAGGAAGACACCGAGGGCCACTTTGTGATGCCGAACATCGCAGCGGCTCGGGCCCTTGCGAACAGCCACTCGCGCGAGATCGAGCGCAACGTGCGGGTTCGCGTTCAGCACAAGGACGGGCGACCCGGCGAGAAGCGCAACCGCTGAACCGGACCGTCTAAGCGTCCGGTTCCTGCATCGGTTCGGTGCGGATCTCAACCTGCTCGCTGCCGTCGGGTCGCCGAGTGCGGGTGACATGGATGTGCGGGTGGGTCTCGTCACCGACCTGCTCGCGGGCCACGCTGACCATGACGTGCTCGTCCACGTCGGTGAGTCGTTCGGCCTCCGGGAGGGCAGCGTTCGGCACGGTTCGGAAGACCAGGTAGCTCGCGAAGACCCACACCACCGCGATGACGGGGATCCCGAACAGGGCGCCCCACACGCCCGCAACCTGAGCGCCGACCAGCAGGCCCACCAGGACGAGGATGGGGTGCAGGCCGACCGCGCCGCGCATCAGGCGTGGCTGGAGCCAATTGACCAGCACCGTCTGGATCACGACCAGGATGACGGTCACCGGTACGGCGGCGCCACCGGCGAACAGCACCGCGCCGATGATCGGCGGGACCAGCGCCAGCGGCGGCCCGAAGAATGGGATGAGCATGGCGAGCGCGCTGATCGTTCCCCACAGGAACAGATACGGGATACCAAAGGCGGTTCCCACTACCGCCACCAGCAGCCCCTGGAGGGCGGCCAGGATGAGCTGGGCGCGGAGGAATCCGCCGAAAGCGCGCACGATGCTGCGCTCGACGAGCTCCGCCTCCCCGGTGTAACGACGGGGGACCGCGGCGCGCAGCCGAGCCAGGATGCGTCGTGAGTCCATCAGCATGTAGAGCGACAGCACGATGATGAGGAACAGCGAGCCGAGGGCGGCGATCGTGCCGCCGGCGATGCCCTGTGCCTGCCCGATGATGTCGCGACCCAGCCGCTCGGCCTGTGTCACGGCGCCGGCATAGAGATCGGTGAGGTCGATCTGGAGACGGCCGAATTGGAGGTTGCGCTGCCAGTCTGCCAGCACGGCGAGGATGTCTCGTTCGGTCTCGGGATAGCGCTCCGCCATCTCGGCCACCTGCTGCGTGAGGGCGGCACCGGTGTAGAAGAGGACGAAGCCGAGGACGATGAGGGCCAGCACATAGGTGCCGACCACGATCGGCGGCCGGGGAGCGTCAAGGCGCTCCTCGAGCCAGGCGACCAGCGGGGACATGACGAACGAGAGCAGCCAGGCCAGGAACAGGATGAGGACGATCGAACCGAAGCCACCCACCACGGCCAGCAGGCGCTCCAGCAGGAGCACCGCGAAGTACGCGCAGCCGAGGACGAGGAAGCCAATGAGCCAACGGCGCTCTCGCGGGCCGAGCCCGCCGGGGGTTTCCAGCGCCGGACCGGTCACCCCGCCGACGCGCGCCGTGGACCGATGCCCACCACGGCGCGGACCTCGGCCATGGTCGCCTCCAGGATGGGCCGCACCCTGGCCGCCCCCTGCATGAGGGTCTCCTCGACCACGACGGCATCGGCGGCCAGGCGGAGGCGCTTCTCGCGCATCGGCCGAAAGAGCTCGATGATCCGCTCGGCCAAGAGCTCCTTGGTATCGACGCAACCCGTGCGCGCCGTGCGCTCGCCGTCGTGAATCTGGAGGTAGTCGCCACCGAAGGACCGATGGAGCTGACACACGTTGCAGACCTCGGGACGGCCCGGATCGGTGCGCTTGATGCGCAGCGGGTCGGTCACCATGCTCATCACCAGGCGCCGGATCTCGTCGGGCTCCGCGAAGATGGGGATGGTGTTGCCGGCACTCTTGCTCATCTTGGTGGCCCCATCGATGCCGAGCACGATCGACGCATCGGTATGGACTGCGCGCGGCTCCGGGAAGGTCTGGCCGTAGCGACGGTTGAAGGCGCGCACGATCTCGCGGGACAGCTCCAGGTGCGCGTCCTGGTCCTTGCCGACGGGGACGACCGACGCCTTGTAGATGACGATGTCTGCAGCCTGGAGGATGGGGTAGTCGAGCAGGCCCATGGAGTTCTCGATGCCCTGCTGACGCTTTTCCTTGTAGGTTGGCGTGCGCTCCGCCCAGCTCACTGGCGTGACGGTATTGAAGATCCAGGCCAGCTCGGCGTGCTCGGGAAAGTCCGACTGGCGGATGATGGCGCAGCGCTCCGAGTCGAGGCCCACCGCCAGCATGTCGAGCACCATCTCGTGCGTCAGGCCGTGCAGCTCGTTCCCGTCGTGGACCGTCGTCATGGCGTGGTAGTCGACGATCCCGTAGATGGAGTCGTACTGATCCTGGAGCGCGACGTAGTTCACCTGGGCACCGAGATAGTTGCCGAGGTGCGAGGCCCCGGAAGGCTGAATACCGGTGAAGAGGCGCTCGCGGACCCCCGGCGCAGCCGCGGTCGTACGGTCGAGGGTCTGGCTCATTCCGACGCCGAGTGTAGCGCACCGCGATGGGCATTCCGGCCACGAGGGGCTATCGTTGCGCCGATGCAGGAAGCCATCAGACCGATGCGACGGATTGGCCATGCCGTTGAAGTGCACGCC
>JACDBS010000165.1 GCA_013694795.1 Chloroflexota bacterium
TCCAATAGCTGTCGTGCCCCGGCTTCCGCGCCCAAGCGACCCAGTTGCGCGCTTCGGCCTCCCACGCGTCCCGCAGATTCACGATCGAGGCATGGACGCCACGGTGTCTTCCTCGACGTCCGGATGGATGTTCTTGGCGAGCCTGACTCGAACATGGCTGCCGGAGACAAGCGGAGCGATCACGGCTTGAGCGTAGCGGTTAGCACGGCGTTCATGCGTCGGCCTCGTCGCCGAGCAGGTAGCGGGCGCCTGCACCGTTGGTGGCGATGCGATCTTCCCGGTTCAGGAGCCGGCACGTCTTGAGGGACAGGCAACCGCAGCCGATACAGCCGGTCAGGTTTTTCCGTAGCCGCTCGAGGTCAGCAATCTTCTCGTCCAAGCGACTTCGCCACGCGAGCGAGACTCGCTCCCAGTCGCGCTTCACCGGCGTGCGGTCGGTGGGCAGCGCCGACAGCGCCTGACCAATCTCGTCGAGTGTCAAGCCGACTTCTTGGGCGGCGCGGATGAAGGCGACGCGTCGCAGAGTGGGACGCGGATAGACGCGCTGGTTGCCGGAGGTGCGCTCGGCCGAGATCAGCCTCCGCTCCTCGTAGAAGCGCAGGGCCGAGGTGGCGACGCCGCTGCGCGCGGCGAGCTCGCCGATGGTGATCCGATCCGGCAGCACGGGCATGCGTTTATCCTAGCGCTTGACTTCAAGTACGCTTGAAGTTGCAGACTCCCGTCATGACGGAGACGACGATCGCCAACAGCCCCGACTCAGCGACGGCCCTGGGCTACCAGGACCTGCCGCGCCTCATCGCGTTGATGACCGGCGACGAGAAGCACTCGACCAGCGCCGACTCAACGCTCGACGTGCTGTGGGTCCTGTACGACCGCGTCCTGAACGTCACGCCGACCACCGTCGACGATCCCGATCCCGATCGCGACCGCTTCCTGCTGTCGAAGGGCCATGGACCGATGTCGTACTATGCCATCCTGGCCGCCAAGGGCTTCATCCCGGTCGAGACGCTGGTCACCTTCGGCGCCTACGACTCACCGCTGGGACACCATCCCGACCGCATGCTGATCCCCGGCGTCGAGATCTCGAGCGGCTCGCTCGGCCATGGGCTGCCGATTAGCGTGGGGGTGGCGCTCGGCCTGCGCGCCCAGAGGCGAAGGTCGCGGGTGGTGGTGCTCGTCGGCGATGCCGAGCTGGACGAGGGCAGCAACCACGAGGCGATCGTGCTGGCCGGACGGCTCGGGCTGGATCGGCTTACCACGGTCGTGGTCGATAATCGATCGGCGACCCATGGCTGGCCGGGCGGCATCGCCGGCCGCTTCGAGATCGAGGGCTGGGCATCGGCCACGGTGGACGGGCGCGACCACGAGGCATTGGTGGCCGCCCTCACTGCGGAGCGCATCGGGCAGCCGAATGTCGTTGTCGCCGCCATTGTGGAGGAGGGCGCATGACCGCAACGGCCACCGACGACACGATGCGCGACCGCTTCGCAGACGTTACGAGCAAGTTGCTCGACGAGGATCCGCGGCTGGCGGTGGTGATGGCCGACATCGGCGGGGCCGGCTTCGTGGAAGCGAAGCGCCGCCACCCGGACCGGATCATGAGCATCGGCATCCGCGAGCAGCTCATGATCAGCGTTGTGTCCGGGCTGGCTCTGTCCGGGATGCGCCCCATCGCCCACTCCTACACCCCGTTCCTCATCGAGCGGCCGTTCGAGCAGGTCAAGCTCGATCTTGCACACCAGGGCGTCGGAGCGGTCCTCGTCAGCGTCGGCGCTTCGTACGATGCATCCGACAGCGGCCGCACGCACCAGGCGCCGGAGGACGTGGCGCTGCTCAGTAGCCTGCCCGACTGGACGATCCACGTTCCCGGTCACCCGGACGAAGCGGAGCTGCTGCTGCGCGACGCGGTCGCCGCCGATGGCAACGTCTACCTCCGCCTCGCCGCCCAATCGAACGCCGCGCCGATGCCGATCGAGCCCGGCCGCTTCCACGTCGTGCGCCGCGGATCGCAGGCAACCGTCATCGCGGTCGGACCGATGCTCGACCGCACCCTTGAGGCCACCTCCGATCTTGATGTCACCGTCCTGTACGCGACGACGGTACGACCCTTCGACGCCGACACGCTCCATGCCCAGCTGTCCGCGCCGGTGGTGGCATTGGTCGAGCCGTATCTACAGGGGACCTCGGCGATGTGGGTGAGCGAAGCATTTCGCGACATGCCGCATCGGCTGCTGTCGATCGGCGTGCGGCGCATGGAGAACCGTCACTACGGAACACCGGAGCAGCACGACGAGGCGCATTGCCTCGACGTTGCCAGCCTCCGGCACCGCATCGGTCAGTTTTTGGAGGCCTGACCGTCGCTCGTCGGCGTGTCGCCGCGGCTGCCGGTCTGGCAGCATGAGGCTATGTTTGCTCCTTCGGACCGCGATGCGACCCTCGCCCGGGTGCTCGACCTCCTTGAGGCGGATGAGCGGATCGAGGCGGCCGTCATCACCGGCTCTCTCGGAGCAGGGAGGGCGGATCGCTGGTCCGATTTCGACGTAGCGAGTCTGGTCACCGATGCCGAGTTGTGCGAGCGGGTCGCCGCCGACTGGGTCGGGCTGATCTATCGGCAATGGGAAGTTGGGCACCACTACGAGACGGAGTTCGGATCCACGCTCGTGCGCGGTTTCCTCCTTGTCAACGGGCTGGTCGTGGACCTCGCATTCGCGCCCAGCTCGAACTGCGAGGTGTGGGCGCCAGTACGCGTGGCGTTCGACCGCACGGGCACGGCGACCAGGGCGGCCGAGGCCTGGCAGCCGTGGTCGCCCACACCGGATTGGCGAGGCGAGGCGGGCTTCGCCTGGCACGACGTGTTGCACGCTTGCGTCGCCGCCAATCGCGGCAAGCCGTGGCAGGCGCTCTACTTCCTCGAGCGTGTGCGCAACCGGACCCTCGCCCTGGCTTCGGAGCGGCACGGGCTCGAGGCCGACGAGTTCAAGCATGTTGACGAGCTCCCAGCAGAAGAGCGGGATCCGATGCTGGCGAGCCTGGTGACCGATCTCGAACGGGCGCCTCTGATGGTTGGGATCGAGGTTGCCGCCCGCGCCTTCCTCGATGAGCTTCGGCGAGGCGATCCCGCACTCGCAGACCGGCTGGCAGGGCCCCTGTTGCTGTTCGTGCATGGTTCGCAGGAAGGGGGCGCGGACGTGGTCGGATGACGGTCGAGGACCGGTTCGCCGGCGGAGCCGATCGGTACGTGCTTGCGGACTTGAAAGTCCCGGAGCCCCGACGGCGGGCGGGTCAATCAGCCGATGCCTTCGAGCCAGCCCTCGCGGATGGCGCGCGAGGCAAGCTCGGTGCGCGACGCCACCGCGTGGCGCTCGAAGAGCCGGCGCAGGTGCGACTCGACCGTTCGTGAGCTGATCCCCAACCGCGCCCCGATCTCGTCGTTCGAGGAGCCGTCGACTACCAGGCGCACCACCTCGCGCTCGCGATCCGACAGCGAAACCCCGCGACCGGGACGCACCCCGAAATGCAGGCCCCCCGCGGCGGCGCGCCGGATGGCGTCCAACAGCTCGGCGGTGGGCGCGGTCTTGACCACGAAGCCGGCGGCGCCAAGACGCAGGGCCGCATCGGCGTATTGGGGGTAGTCGTAGGACGTCACGACCACCACGGCCGGCATCGGTGAATCTTCCGAGCGCAGGACGTCGAAGCCCGACTCATCGCCCAGGCGGAGGTCGAGCAGCAGAACCTCGACCGCGCCGTCACGTAGGATCGGCCGAAGCTCGTCCAGCGAACCGGCCACCCCCGCTATCTCCATGTCATCCTGGCGGTCGATCAGCGCGGCCGTTCCCTCGCGCACCAGCGGATGGTCATCGACCACCGCCACCCGGATCACAGGCTCACTGCGGCCGCCACTCGAGGGCGACGCGGGTTCCACCGGCGGGCCATCGGCGCACGTCCAACAGTGCGCCTATCTGCTCCGCTCGCTGCTGCATGTTGAGCAGGCCGAAGTGGCCCTCTTGTGGCGCCTCCTCGGCGGCCTGGGCCGCGATTCCCGGTCCGGCATCGTCGATGGCCAGCGTCACCCGGC
>JACDBS010000063.1 GCA_013694795.1 Chloroflexota bacterium
GCTCACAGCGCATCGCCACGAGCATGCCCGCGCCGTAGTTGTTGATCGGCCCGCGGCCCCACCACAGATCGAGCTCGTCGGTGAATGCAACCGATGGGGCTACCGGCGTCATGGCGGGGGCCATTGAGGTCCCCCGGCCCGCTGTCGCCGGTAAGTCGGCGGAGTCGTAGGACGCGTCAGCGGTGAAGGCCCCGGCGAACGGGGCCTTCACATGCCTGAGCGGATTCCTAGCGTGGGGGCTCCGGCACCGGGCGATCGGCGGGGGTCGCAGGCGTGCCTGCCGGAAACATCGGCTCATCCGCGGAGCGCATCGGCTCCTCGTCAGACTGGGAGCGCTGGATCTCCTGGGCGACCTTCTGGCCCGCCTCCTGGCCCTTCTCGTACCAGCCCTGCGTGATCTGGGCGGCGACCCTCTGGCCGCCGAGGCCGAACGCCAGCGCGAACGCCGCGGCAACAGCAGCCACGACACCGATGAGCAGGGTGTTGACCACCGTCTCGGCGATGCCCAGCTGGTCGACGGCGGCGATGACCGCGAAGCCGATGATCGCGAACTTCGCGATGTTGGCGATGAGGTCAGGGTTGTCGAAGCCCATCTTGGCCACGGAGCCGCGCACGATCTTCGACACGAAGTTGGCGAGGAACGCACCCAGCACGATGATGGCAAGCGCCACGATCAGGTTTGGCAGCCATAGCAGGATGCTGTTGATGATCTCGCTGATCTGGGTCATGCCGAGGATGGACGCGGCAGCCTGGAGCGCGATCAGGCGGATGAACCACTTCACGATCTCCGCCACGACCTTGCTGACGGTCCAATCCGATCCGGCCTGCTTCACGAAGCCGGCGATGCCGGTCGACTCGGCCGCCTTCTCGAAGCCGACGGTCTTCAGGACCTTCTCGACCAGCCCGGCCAGCAGGCCAGCGATGATCCAGCCGAGGACCAGGATGATGATGGCGCCGATGAGCTGGGGCAGGAACCCCAGGAAGTTCTGCAACGCCTCAGTGACCGACACCATCACGGCGTCGCCCCAGTTTTGGACGGTTTCCATAATGGAGCTACCTCCTCCGATGCTGACTTGTCCAGGACCATCCGGCGAGCGTGGATGCACCAGTGGATGCACAAGTTGTGCCGTCGCGGGCCCAGCGCGGGGCTGGCCGCTGATGACGCGACCGGATAGAATGGCTGTCAACGTCCTGAATCGCCGGCACGGCGACAGCACCCAGCGGATTACCAGACTGCGGAAGCCGACTCCGGGCATGGCGCCCGCGACGCGCGGCCGGTCGACTCGCTAGCCGACCCCATCGCCGGATGGCACGGGTCGGACGCAAGGAGAAGACCGTGGCGACGACACAGCTTCCCGAGCCCGCGTCGCGCATCGAAGCGACGTACCGCAACCTTTCCACCGCCGAGCTGTACGAGCACGCGGTGCGCAACGGCGAGGCCACCATTTCGGCGCATGGCTCGCTGGTCGTTCGCACCGGAGCGCACACCGGCCGCTCGCCGAAGGACAAGTTCCTGGTGCGCGAGCCCTCCAGCGAGGGCAAGATCTGGTGGGGCGAGGTCAATCGGCCCATCAGCGAGCAGCATTACGACCGCGTCCGCGCGCGGCTGATGAAGTACATCGCGGATAGGCCGGTGTACGGCCAGGACCTCTACATCGGCGCCCATCCCCACCACCGACGGTCGCTGCGCGTCACGACGGAGACGGCCTGGGCCAGCATCTTCGCCCGCAACCTGTTCCGTCGCCCACCGCTCGCGGATCTGAAGGGCTTCGCGCCGAATTTCAGCATCATCAACGTTCCATCCTTCAAGGCAGATCCGACGACCGAGGGCGTGCGCTCCGAGACGGCGATCCTCCTCCACCTCAAGCGGATGGAGATCATCATCGTCGGGACCGAGTACGCCGGCGAGATCAAGAAGTCGGCCTTCACGGTCATGAACTACCTGCTGCCGGATGAGGGCGCGCTGCCCATGCACTCATCGGTCAATGTCGGCAGGAACCAAGATCCTGCGCTCTTCTTTGGGTTGAGCGGCACCGGCAAGACGACGCTGTCGGCCGATCCGGAGCGCAGTCTCATCGGCGACGACGAGCACGGCTGGGGCGTCGACGGCCTCTTCAACTTCGAGGGCGGCTGCTACGCCAAGACCATCCGCCTCTCGCCGATGTACGAGCCCGACATCTTCGCCACCACCCGCCGATTCGGGACCATCCTCGAGAACGTGGACCTCGACGCGGCCACGCGCGAGCTGGATCTCGACTCCGAGCGCTTCACCGAGAACACGCGCGCTGCGTATCCAATCGAGTTCATCGGCAATGCCGATGCAACCGGCATGGCGACGCATCCACGAACGGTCGTCCTGCTCACGGCCGATGCATTCGGCATCCTGCCGCCGATCAGCCGCCTCACGCGTGAGCAGGCGCAGTACCACTTCATCAGCGGCTACACCGCCAAGCTGGCCGGGACCGAGATCGGTGTGACGGAGCCTCGCGCGACCTTCTCCGCCGGCTTCGGCGCGCCGTTCCTGCCGCGTCACCCCGGCACATACGCCCTGATGCTGGCGCAGCGCCTCGAGGAGCACCGCGTACCGGTATGGCTGGTGAACACGGGCTGGAGCGGTGGTCCCTATGGCGTGGGAAAGCGGATGTCGATCGACCACACCCGCACCATGGTCCGAGCGGCATTGAACGGGCTTCTGGCCGATGTCGCCTACGAGACCGATCCGATCTTCGGCGTCGAGGTCCCGACGTCGGTGCCGGGCGTCCCGTCCGAGATCCTCCGCCCGCGCGACACCTGGGCGGATCCGGATGCCTATGACGCGAAGGCGCGGGAGCTGGCCGCCATGTTCGTCGAGAACTTCGCCGAATACGCCGATGGCGTCTCGCTCGAGGTCCGCGCCGCGGGACCACGGGTGGAGCGCCCATCGGCGGGGCCCCGAAAGCGCAACATTGACCCCGAAGAGGCACCCACGGACTGAGGTAGCGAGCTCAGCTTCACGTGGTGCCCCGCGTCTGCCTCAGCAGGCCCATGTGGGTTGCGCTCAGCGCACCGATCTACGAGGCTGGCGGGGATTGAGCGCCAGCCAACGCCGAAAATCGCGCCGCCACGCAACTCCTGACCGAGTTCAGTCCCTGATTCGTACAACGGTGCGCTGAGCGCAACTTCCGGCGACGCCCTAGCCGCTGGGACCGAAGAACAGGTCCACCCATTGCTCCAGGAGCGGCGCTGGGGCCTGGAGCGCGGCCAGCTCATCGGGCAAAGGCTCCTCGGCGCCAGGCGGGATGATGAGGACCTCCTCCCCCGGCGCTCCAACGTTGGCCAGCCGGCGTGCCTCGGCGCTGACGAAGGCATCGCTACTGAGGTACGCAAGCTCGCGCGCCAGCTCGGCGTTCTCGGCCTCGACCGCCGCGATCTGCGCCTCGATGGCTGATGCCCGCTGGCCGATCTCCCAGTTCGCGTACACCTGCCTCCCGAACTGCGCCGCGAGCAGCGTCCCGACGATCAGCAGCACGACCATCCACGCCATCCCGCCGCGCGAGGCGGGCAGCCGGATGCGGCGGCCCGTCGGGGCGCCCTTCGGGGCAGGGGGCGGAGCGTCGGCGGCAACGTCGATCCCGGTCATCGCCGGCCAGTCTAACCACGTCGCCAAGGCTGTGCGCACATCGCGACAGCAAAGCTGTCGCATCGGCCTCCGAGGATTCGAACACCTGTGCTATGTTCACGCTCGAACAGATGTTCGGTTTAGCGAGTGATGGAGCAAGGAGATGCCGATGCTGACCGCCCCACCGGGCAACGCCGAACAGGCCATCGCCTCGCTCCTGGCGGACCCGGCCGTCGCACCGCTGATCGTCGCGCACCGGGAGCTGGTGCCGCGACCGCCGCAGCATGCGCCCTGGCCGACCGGCATTGATCCCCGGCTGATTGACGCCCTGCGTCGCCGCGGGATCGAGGCGCCATACACCCACCAGGCGGCGGCATACGCGGCGGCGAGCGCCGGGCGAAACGTGGTCGTCGTCACCCCGACCGCTTCAGGCAAGACACTCTGCTACAACCTGCCGGTCCTGGATGCCGTTGCGAAGAACGATACGGCGCGCGCCTTGTACCTCTTCCCGACCAAGGCCCTGGCGGCCGACCAACTGGTGGAGCTGCGCGCCCTGGCCGACATGGCCGAGATCGGCCTGAAGACCCACACCTACGACGGCGATACGCCGGCCAACGTGCGGAGCGTGGTGCGTGCGGCCGGCCAGGTGGTGATCACCAACCCGGACATGCTCCACGCCGCCATCCTTCCGCATCACACCAAGTGGTTCAAGCTGTTCGAGAACCTCC
>JACDBS010000236.1 GCA_013694795.1 Chloroflexota bacterium
GTGACGCCGCGCAGGAAATCGGCCTGGACAGCGGCCAGGCGGTTGAGCTCGTCCGCCTGCGAACGCACCTGCGAGTAGAGCAGCGAATGCTCGAGCGCCGTCCCCGCGTGCTGGCCGACCAACGTGAGGAGGGCGATCTCGGCGGGGGTTGGATCCATCCGTCCCTCCCACGGGGCGTACAGGATGGCGCGCAGGCGGTCGCTGACGGCGACGTCCACGACCGCGAAGGCACCCCACGGCCCCTCGATGTGTCGCGCGGGGAGCTCCGACTCCGACACGGACGCCCATCGCTCCATCTCGCCGATGGGCGCGGCCGACGCACGGTCCTCGGTGCCCTGGTAGACGCCGATGGGAAGCAGATCGGCGCTGTCGGAGCCGAGCACGGCGCAGCGCCACGTCGGGTCGCGCATCACGTGGCGGACGGCGGAGACGAGGGAGGCGACGACCGCCTGCGGCTCGTCGTCGATCGGGACCATGCTGGCCCGCTGGGCGAGGGTAGAGACCTGGCGGTTTCGTTCGTCGAGCGAGCTGGCCATCTGCTGATAGGCCGTCCCCAGCTCGGCATCGGCGCGTTGGTCGCCTCGTTCGGCCAGCGACAGGAACGAGCGGAAGTCGTCGGCGAGGCCGCCGGTGAAGACCACCGCCAGGATGGCCGCCCAGCCGATGGCGCCCACCACCACCACGATGGCGACGAGATCAGGATTGGCCTCGTGCAGGACGGTTTCGGTGAGCAGGAGGGCTCCGACGAGCAGGACGATGGGCGGCATGACCGCCACCAACAGGCCCACGAACACCCGCAGCCAGAGCCCGGTGCGCGGCACCGCTCAGGCTCGTGGCGTGACGGTGGTGCCGGAGCTCAGGCGGTAGCCGATGCCGCGCTCGGTGATGAGATAGCGCGGCCGGTCCGGGTCCGCCTCCAGCTTTCGGCGCAGCCGCCGAACGGTGACCCACAGATATGAGGGATCGGCGCCGTCCGCATCGGTCCAGACGCGGTCGAGGAGCTCAACGGTCGGAATCACGCGGTCGACCGATGCCGCCAGCACCTGGAGCAGTCGAGCCTCCGTGGGAGTCAGTTGGTGGCTTCCGGAAGGCGTCGAAAGGCGGCGGGTGGCGAGGTCCACCTCGACGTCGCCACCGTCCAGCGAGATCTGCGGGCTGCCGATGGATGCCCGGCGCAGGACGCGCTGGATGCGCGCGACCAGCTCGTCGGGGTCGAAGGGCTTGGTGACGTAGTCCTCGGCATACATCTCCAGGGCGCTGACCTTGGCCTCGGAGGCGTCCACGGCGGAGAGGACGATGATCGGCAGGTCGGCGAGCTGCTTCACGCGCCGACACAGCTCGAAGCCGTCCATGCCCGGCATCATGAGGTCCACCACCATGAGCGCCGGCCAGCCCCCTTCCAGCTGCTTCAGGGCCGCCGGGCCGGAAGGAGCGGTGCGAACGTCGTAGCCGGCGCGTGACACCCGGCGCGAAAGGACGGATAGGAGCGTCAGGTCGTCGTCGACCAGGAGGACGGCCGGCCGAACCGGCGCGAGCATCCTAGATGCCCGGTCCGCTCATGATCGTCACCACCGCGGGCCCCAGGATGACGATGAAGATTGTCGGGAAGATGCAGCCGACCATCGGGAAGAGCATCTTGACCGGCGCCTTGGCCGCCGCCTCCTCGGCGCGCTGGCGGCGCTCGATGCGGAGCTGGTTCGACTGGATCTGGAGGACCTTGGCGATCGGCACGCCGAGCTGCTCCGCCTGGATGATGGCGCCGATGAAGTTGCTCACCGGCTGCGCATCCGCGCGATCGGCAACGTCGCGCAGGGCCTCACGGCGCGTGCGTCCCATCCGAACCTCGGCAAGCGCCTGGCGGAATTCGTCGACCAGCGGGCCCTCCATCTTCTCGACGACCTTGGCGAGCGCGGCGTCGAAGCCCAGGCCGGCCTCGACCGAGATGGTGAGGAGGTCGAGCGCATCCGGCAGTTGCAGCACCATGCTGAAGCTGCGCGCGCGGCCCTTGCGGCTGAGCCAGAACTCCGGGGCGATGTACCCGATGGCGGCTCCCGCCAGGGCGAAGAAGATCGCGAGGATGAAGGCGCCCTTGGTGAGCAGCATACCCAGGGCGAACGCGAGCAACGCGAACGCGATCAGGCTCAGGATCTTCACGCCCACCCAGTCGGCACCTCGCAGGCCGCCCGGAT
>JACDBS010000042.1 GCA_013694795.1 Chloroflexota bacterium
TCGCCGAATTGTTCACGTTGAATGCGTTGAGCTCGCCCACCCACTTGGTGACCAGGCCCTTGGCCTCCTGCTGGAGCGGGACGTCGAGGGTGGTCTGGATGCGATAGCCGCCGGTGAGCACTTCCCGCTCGGGATCGGTCACGCCGGGCAGGGTGGCCACGATGCGTTCCGCCTCCTTGCGGACGCGGAAGCTGAAGTGCGGCTCGACCAGGATGCTGGTGAGGCGGCTGGGGTTCATCTCGACCCACGTCGTGTTGCGCGCCTCACGCGCCTGGCTGGCAGTGATGTAACCCTCCTCCTGCATCGCGCCGAGCACCAGGTTCCGCTCGCGGAGGGCGTCGGCCGCGCCGGCCTCGGGATCCTCGAGGGTGGAGTTCGGGTTCTGGTACGGGTCCAGGAACGAGGGCGCCTGCGGCAGACCGGCCAGGAATGCGGCCTGGCTGATGCTCATCTGCGACAGGTCGGTGAGGCCGAAGTAATTCGCGGCCGCCGCCCTGATGCCGTATGAGCCGTTCCCGTAGTAGATGAGGTTCAGGTAGGTCTCGAGGATGCGCTCCTTGCCCTCGCGCCCGGGGTATTCGCTGGTGACCTGCATGGCCAGGATGTTCTCGCGGATCTTGTCCTCGATCTCGGACGACTGGTTCGGCTCCGGCGGCTGGCAGACGTCGGTCGCCTCTTCGGCAGCCGCCTCCTCGCCTTCGGTCGCGGGCGCGTCCGGGTCCACCACCGCGATGCTCGGCGCTGGCGTCGCATCCGGGTCCACCTGGGTGGAGCCTGCCTCCTCCCGGAGGACGCGGGCGTAATCGATCACCTGCTGCGTGATGGTCGACGCGCCCTGCACGATCTCCCCGGCCTCCAGGTTGGCGAGGGCAGCGCGCACGATGCCCTGGAAGTCGACGCCGTTGTTCTCCCAGAAGGTGCGGTCCTCCGACGCCACCGTCGCCTGCCAGATCACATCCGGCAGCTCGTCGAACGTGACCGCCTCACGGTTCTGGCACTCGAAGCGGGCCAAGAGCCGCTCCCCGGAGCGGTCGTAGACGTAGGTCGACTCGGCCGGCTCGATGGCGTCGAGGACGTTCGGCTCCGGGAGGTCTGAGGCGAAGTAGCTGTACGCCGCGAACATGCCGCCCGCGGTGCCCATGATCGAGCCGACAAAGGTCAGCCCGAAGACGCCGAGGACAACAAGCAGGAACGTGGCGAGGCCGCGACGCCGCGAGCCCCGGCGCGTGGTGCGGCGCGTCATCATCAGGTGACGGCGCCGACGCTGGAGAGCCGGATGCATTCGCGCGAAGGGTAGCAGCGAACGGATGTTCGGTCGAATGACCTCAGCGCACGATGCCGAGCACGCGGTCGTCGAGCAGCAGGGCCAGCACGGCTCCGCCGACCAGGAATGGCCCGAACGGGATGTAGCTGCGCATGCCGACCCGCCGCATCACCAGCAGCGCGACACTGGTTCCCGCGGCAAGGAACGCCGCGGCGAAGAGCGCGGTAAAGATCACCGGCCAGCCGAGCATGAGACCGATGGGCGCCACGAGGTACAGGTCGCCCAGCGCCAGGCCGCCGCGCACGGCGAGCGCCAGCGCACCGAGGAAGGCCACCGCCGCACCGGCGCCGATGAGCGCGTCCAGCGGCTGAACCCCCGGATTGAACGGCACGAACAGCGCCGCGAGCACGATGAGCGGGTCCAGCACGAGGTGCGGCAGGCGGCGCTGCTCCAGGTCGGTCGCGGTCAGAAGGAGCAGGAGCGCAAGCAGCACCAGGTAGGCGCCGGTAGCCCACCACGGCAGCCCAGAACGCGCGGCGATCGCGGCGGCCGCGAGACCGCTCACCGTGGCGAGAACGACGGTGCGAATGCCGAACGATCGGCCCCGCGCCTCGTCGGCCGGCCACACGCTGGCCAGCCGCTCGGCCAGGGCGCCGGCGATCACGAAGAGCCCGCCCACGGCCATCGTCACCAGCGTCAAACGTGCCTCCTCACCGCTGTCTGGCGGGGCGGTGCGCCGCCGCACCGCACCATCCTAGGCGCGAGTCACTCCCTCGCCATAGGCCGATGGTCCGCGTCCCGCCCCTCGCATCTGGCACGGTGTCTGCCATAGAAGCAATCAGCCGGCCCTCCAGCCGGCACCAGAAGTGGAGGATATGGACCGTGGACAGCGATCGCGTTGAAGGCCCCCTGAAGGAGGCCGGTGGCAAGATCAAGGAAGAGTGGGGCGACGCCACCGATAACGAGTCGACCGAGGCCGAGGGCAAGGCCGAGCAGGTCGAGGGCAAGGTCCAGAACGAGTGGGGCGAGGCGAAGGACGACGTGCGCGACGCCTTCGACGACAACCGCTAGGCCGCTCCCTGATACCCTCGCGAGCCCCGTCCGCAAAGGGCGGGGCTCGTTGCATGGTCACTCCCGCGGGGACGGGACCGGCGCCCGCATGGCGCGCCGACTCGAACAATGTGCGCGTACGGACTCTTTGCGGGGGAGCGTGGCCCCGGAGCAGGCTCCGCCACGCTCAGCGACGAGGTCGCGACGGGTCATCGGCTGTGCGACGTGCGTTGAGCGGCACATTGAGCGGAAGGAGTGAATCGGTCTGGCGCAATGCGCGTTGAGCGGCACATTGTGCGGAACGCGCCCCGCGGTGCCGGACTACGTCGATGTACCGGCGCCTTCGAAGTCGAGCGCCAATCTGACGAGCGCAGCGACGCCTGAGCCGGTGGCGCCCTTCGGCCCATACGGCTTCTCCGCGCTGAGGTAGGCGGT